>NNSL01000306.1 GCA_003123965.1 Balneolaceae bacterium SMO_bin1 | reverse complement strand
ACCATTATGCCAGATTATAAAACACCCGGCGTTTACGTAGAAGAGGTATCAGTATTTCCACCGTCGGTAGCCCAGGTTGAAACAGCCATCCCAGCCTTTATAGGCTATACGGAAAAAGGTCCCGCAGAACCGACGAAAATACGCTCGATGGTTGACTACAAGAGCGTTTTTGGAGGTCCGGCCGGCGAAATTCCCGCCTTCAATATTGATGGCTCCGGCAATATTTCTACTGCCGGTGACATCGAAAAAACGCCGACTTATGCCATGTATTACGCGCTGCAGCTTTATTACGCCAATGGCGGCGGTCCATGTTACATCGTTTCAGCAGGGAATTATGATTTGGATGCCCCAAGTCCTGTATTAAAAACGGATTTGGATTCGAGCTCGGCGCTGGGTCTTATCAGAAAAGAAGACGAACCGACCCTTCTGGTTTTTCCGGATGCACAAAGCATAACCTCGGGCCCGGCCGATTATCACAACCTGTATGTAGAAGCATTGAGCCAGGCCGCGGAACTGGGCGACCGATTTGTGATTTGCGACGTGCTGCCGGCTGACCCTTCCAGCGTAGATCGGGTAGGTGATGCAGCATCGGTGTTTCGAAATGGAATTGGCATCAACAATTTGAAATACGGAGCGGCGTACTACCCAAATTTGCAAACCTCGCTAACGTATGAATACAGCGAGGATGAAGTTGTGGTAAATAACGACGGCACCCCCATGGTACTGCGCCATAGTGATGCGGCTATCGCCGATGATAACAGCTTGATGGATGAATCGCTGTTTCATGCCAACAATGGGGCCTACGGACTTAAATACATCGAAATTCAAAAAAATGATTGAATCTGTGCGGCTGGTACTGCCTCCAAGTTCAGCGATGGCCGGGGTTTACGCTATGGTTGATGCTGCCCGCGGCGTTTGGAAATCGCCGGCTAATGTATCGCTGAATAATGTGATGGCTCCAACTGTCTCCATGGAAAGCGCCGAGCAGGAAGGGCTGAATGTAAGTGATGATGGAAAGTCCATAAACGCCATACGGCAATTTGCTGGCCAAGGTGTGTTGGTTTGGGGCGCCCGAACGCTGGACGGGAATAGCAATGAGTGGCGATATGTATCGGTTCGCCGGTTCTTTAACATGGTGGAAGAGTCTACCAAAAAAGCGTCTGAAAAATTTGTTTTTGAGCCTAACGATGCCAACACGTGGGTAAAAGTAAAAGCGATGATCGAAAACTTTTTAACCGTTCAATGGCGGGAAGGAGCACTAATGGGTGCCAAAGCCGATGATGCCTTTTTCGTGAAAGTAGGGCTGGGTGAAACAATGACCGAAGATGATGTGCTCAATGGCCGGATGATTGTAGAAATGGGCTTGGCGGTAGTGCGCCCGGCCGAGTTTATCATTCTGCGTTTCTCTCACAAAATGATTGAATCTTAATTTACGAACGACAAAAAACTAATCTTATGAATTACAAAACACCCGGCGTTTACGTAGAAGAAACATCGCTGCTGCCACCATCAGTTGCGCAGGTTGAAACCGCCATTCCAGCTTTTATCGGATATACCGAGAAAGGACCCACAGAGCCCACACGGATTACCTCAATGCTGGAATACAACCAGCAATTTGGCGGCCCCCATGCCCAGAAATTTGAAGTTACACTGGCTGATGATGCTCCTTATCTGCCGCAATCGGTGGCCATCAATTCTGAGTCGCCCTACCTGATGTATTATGCGCTGCAAATGTTTTTTGCAAACGGCGGCGGACCCTGCTACATCGTGTCGGTAGGAAATTACGAAACGGAACCCAGGCTCGACGACCTCTCGGATTATGACGAAATAAAGGGCGGGCTCAGCAAAATTAGAAAAGTTGATGAAGTTACGCTGCTGGTAATTCCTGAAGCCACGCGGCTGCAGACAACCACGCAGTACGACCTGTATAAAGACGTTTTGATGCAATGCGGAGAGTTAAAAGATCGGTTTGGCATTTTTGATGTTCGCCGCACGGATACCTCCGCTGATGAATTTCGAAATAACATTGGCACCAATTTTTTGAGTTACGGCGCGGCCTATTATCCTCATCTTAAATCAACGCTGCAGTATCATTACCATGATGCCGGTATTACTTTTACGCATAGTGAAAGCAATGCCTTTGATGGATTTACGCTTGAGGAAGTGAGAACCCTGGGCACTGCGCTTGATATGCAGAAACAGTTCGATGCAGCAAAGCAAAATATTACGGCGGCTACTACCACTGGACAAAATGGCGTTCAGAAAGTGAAATTTGCGCAGATTGAAATTAGCCTAAGTAATATGGAAAAGGCGGTAAATAGCGTCAAGCGCGCCATGGCCTTGGTCGATGGATTCACGTCCTCCGAATTTGACAGTGCAAAGTCTGTCTATGAAACCCAAAACGAAAAAAGCCGGACCGGTTCTACAAATGATCAATTGGATGATGATTTGCAGGCTATTTCGGATGCATCTGATGATCTGGAAACGGCCATGGAGGCTGTGATTACAGCATTAAACAAACCCAATCAAACCACTATACCGGCTGCAAATAACAGCATTATTGGAACGCATTTCACCAGCGAATTTATGGCAACACTGAACGGTTTATTGACGAAAGAACGCATCACCATGCCGCCTTCACCGATTTTGGCCGGTATTTATGCCAAGGTAGACGAAGGGCGCGGGGTGTGGAAAGCGCCGGCAAATGTAAGTATCAACCAAGTTTCGGGCCCGTCGGTAAAGCTTACGATGGACGATAACGATCGGTTGAATGTAGATCCCTCGGGGAAGTCTATAAATGCCATACGTGCCTTTACAGGCAAGGGCACGCTCGTTTGGGGCGCCCGAACGCTTGATGGCAACAGCACCGAGTGGAAGTACGTGCCCGTTCGCCGCTTTTTTAATATGGTAGAGGAGTCGGTAAAAAAAGCATCTGAGCCATTCGTTTTTGAAACGAATGATGCCAATACCTGGGTAAAAGTAAAAGCGATGATCGAAAACTTTTTAACGGTGCAGTGGCGGGCCGGTGCACTTATGGGGGCCAAGCCTGAGCAGGCCTTTTTTGTGAAGGTGGGGCTTGGTGAAACTATGACCCAGCAGAATGTGCTGAACGGTGAAATGATTGTGGAAATCGGCTTGGCGGTGGTCCGGCCGGCTGAGTTTATTGTACTTCGCTTTTCCCACAAAATGCTAGAATCTTAATTAATCATCCTAAAAATCACGTGTTATGAATAATTATCCATTACCAAAATTTCATTTTCAGGTAGAGTGGGGCGGCACAAAAATTGGCTTTACCGAAGTTACCGGCCTGGATGTGGAAACCGAGCTAATTGAATATCGTCATGGATCGAGCCCGGAGTTCTCAACTATAAAAATGCCCGGTATGCAAAAAAACAGCAACATCACGCTGAAACGCGGCTCTTTTCAAAGCGATAACGAGTTTTATGAATGGTGGAATACAGTGAAGCTGAATACTATTGATCGGCGCGACATCACCATATCGCTGTTAAATGAGGAGCATGAGCCAGTTATTGTATGGAAGATAAAAAATGCCTGGCCTACGAAGGTGCAGGGTACTGATCTGAAAGCCGAGGGGAGCGAAGTGGCAATAGAAACGCTTGAGTTGGCGCACGAAGGCCTAAGCGTGGAATTTATATAATGTCTGATTCCTATCCACCGGTCAGTTTTTATTATCTCGTGTCGTTTAACGGCATCGGCGGTAATGTTATTGATACGCAGTTTCAGTCGGTTTCGGGGCTCTCGGCTGAGGTAACAACCGAAAGCATTAAAGAAGGCGGGGAAAATCGGTTTGAACACGTTTTGCCAGTTCGATCGAGCTATTCGAATCTAACCCTTAAGCGGGGATTGGTAAAGGATTCAGATCTGATCGATTGGTTCACAGACACCTTTGATACGTTGAAGGTGCAACCGGTGACTATCGATATTATGCTGCTGAATGAAGAGGGGGAACCGTTGGTAAGCTGGAATGTAGTGCATGCATGGCCAAAAAAGTGGAGCGTTTCAGATTTTGATGCTGAGAAAAATGCCATTGCCATTGAAACGCTGGAGCTACAGTACCGCACATTTTCAATTAATTCATAAATACTATGCCCGTTATTATTAAAGAAATAGCCGTAAAGGTAAATGTGGAAGAAAAACCTGATGAAGGTGCTTGGCAGCGCAATCACCAGGCTGACCTTGATACCGACAGGCTCATAGATGCATGTGTGGATAGAGTGATGGAAGTGCTGGAACAGAAAAACCGAAGGTAGCAGCCAATGATTGACGAAACGCTGAAAATGCTTGTGATGGGCTATACGGATAATACCTTTACTACACCTGCTGCGGTAGAACCGTTTAAAGCGCATGTGAACCCGGATGGGTATACCAAATCGGTGATGCTCAATTTTTCTGAGACCCAGGCACCGGGTACCAGCGGGGCGGCCAGCAAGCACAATAATATCAGCCCCGAAACTTTACAATTTGATTTTTTACTTGACAGAACCGGGGCGCTGGGAAATTCAGAGACAGGTAAAGAGGGTGTGTCCTCCGATATTGAGCATTTTAAAAACCTATCGGTTGATTATGAGGGAGAAATTCATGAGCCCCGATTTTTGAAGTTGGTTTGGGGAACCTTGCTCTATAAGTGCCGGCTCCAGAGTCTGGAAGTTGAACATAAAATGTTTAGCCCACAGGGTCTGCCACTCCGGGCTATCTTAAAAGCTACCTTCAGAGAATATAAAGAGCCAGTTAAACGAGTGATTGAGGAGGGCAAAAGTTCGCCTGATCTCACGCATGTCCGCCAGGTAAAAGAGGGCGATACCCTGCCCCTGATGACCCACCGAATTTATGGGGATTCGAAATACTACCTGGAAGTAGCCCGCGTAAACGGCCTTACAAACTTCAGGAAGCTGGAACCCGGTCGCGAAATAATGTTTCCGCCCATTGAAAAAATAAACTAATGCCTCTATTGCCAACAGATATCATTTCCAACGGCGCTCGCACCTCGGGTGTGGTCACCTATACCATTCTCGTTGAAGGCGAAGTATTGCCATCAACCGTTGAGGTGTACTCGTTGGATATCTGGCATGAATTGAATCGTATTCCGCGGGCCAAAGTAGTGATATTGGACGGGAGCCCCGCCGGAGAATCGTTTGATGTGAGCGAAAGCAAATGGTTTACTCCTGGTAATGCCATAGAAATTAAACTAGGGTACCGCTCGGATGAATCCACCGTTTTTAGTGGATTAATAACCGGCCAGAGCATTAAAGCGAGAACAACCGGCAACAGCATTTTAAAGGTGGATTGTGCAGATCCGGCGGTGAAGATGACTGCTATCAGCAAGAGCCGGTATTTTTATGACAGCACCGAGAGTGAAATCTTTGAAGCT
>NNSL01000338.1 GCA_003123965.1 Balneolaceae bacterium SMO_bin1 | reverse complement strand
AAACGGGTGACCCAGTTGAATCTGTAAAGGACAAACTGCTGAGTGCCAACATTTATTTTGGCAGTCAGCCGATTGTAGAAGCACTGCAACAGGGCGCCGATATTGTCGTTACAGGTCGTGTAACTGATACCGGACTCACATTGGGGCCTATGATTCACGAATTTGACTGGTCGTTTGATGACTATGATAAAATGGCCACTGGTACTATAGCCGGCCATATTATTGAGTGCGGAGCGCAAGTGTCGGGCGGTAATTTTACCGATTGGGAAACGGTTGATGATTTTACTGATATTGGATTCCCGATTATTGAAGCTTATCCGGACGGTCATTTTTATGTAACCAAGCATGATGGAACCGGTGGACTGGTTAGCGAAATGACTGTGAAAGAACAGCTTTTGTATGAAATCGGTGATCCCGCCGAATATATCACCCCGGATTGTATTGCTGATTTTACTTCTGTTCATTTGGAACAAGAGGGGCCTAATCGCGTAAAGGTGCATGGCATTACCGGTCGCCCCGAAACCAATACCTTCAAAGTATCGGCCAGTTATAATGATGGCTATAAGCTGACCTCAACACTTGTTTACTCATGGCCAGATGCTCTTAGAAAAGCAAAAAAAGCTGGAGAAATTCTCAAAAACAGGGCAGATGCTTTAGGCTTAGAATTTGATGATTACCGAGTTGAGTATATTGGGCTCAACGGCACCAACGAACAGCCTATTAATGAAACTGATTTTGAAACTGAGCACAACGAAATTCAAATGCGGGTTGCGGTTTCAGGGCCGGGCAAAAGTGATTTAAACCGGTTCGGTAAGGAAATTGCACCTCTTATTTTAACCGGTCCCAGTGGAGTTACAGGGTTCGCCGGTGGACGACCCAAGGCAAGTACGATTGTTGCCTATTGGCCGGCATTGTTAGATAAAGATGCGGTAGAGCCCAGGGTTCGTTTATTTACCACCCAATAAATTCAATACTAAGAAAACAGGATACATTCAGAATGAAGATAGGAATCATAGGAGCAAGTCTTTCGGGATTAATAGCTGGTGAAAAACTGGCCAAAGCGG
The DNA here is from genome assembly GCA_003123965.1 of Balneolaceae bacterium SMO_bin1. Next base: position 4,379 of record NNSL01000338.1, on the reverse strand, counting down.
GCCATGATGTTACGATAATTGAAAAGAATCGTACTGTAGGCGGACGGATTGCGACTAAGTACGATGGTGATACATTTTTTGATTATGGACTGCCGTTTTTCACAGCGCAGGGAGAGGAGTTTCAGGAGTTTATTGACGAAATGATTGAGGCCGATGACCTTTATAAATGGTCTGAAAAATTCCCGCTTTACGATGGTTCACAACTGCATAAGATTAATCCTAACCGACCCGATGATAACTATTATGCTAGCAAAAACGGGCTGCGTTCAGTAGCTGATCGGCTGCGCCGCTGGGTAGATATCAAGTCGGAAGAAAAAGCCGGTGGCCTCACACATATTGGCGCAGACCGCTCCAAAAAAAGAGCGTGGATGATAAATCTAACTGATATCAGCGTATTTGAGTGTGACGCTGTTATACTGGCCACCCCAGCTACCGAAGCTTACGGCATACTGCAAACTGCGCAGGATGAAACACCGGCCCGTCGCATCATTCGGGTGATTGATGAAATATTTTATAAACCTCGCTATGTAGTGATGGCTTCGTATGACCGCGAACAGCCAGACTGGAAAGGTATTGAATGTAATGATGTTGGCTTAAGCTGGATTGGTAATGAAACCTCTAAAACAACGGAAGTATCATCCGCTACAAACCTGGTACTGCATTCATCAGCAAGTTTTATAAAAAAATATGGCACAAAAAGTGATCAGGAAATAACGCGAATGATTCTTGACCGCGCTGCAGAAGTGACCGAACCGTGGCTGGCTCAGCCCAAAAGTACCGATCTTCATTTTTGGAAGTACTATCGAGCCATCAACCCCATGAAAGAATATTTTATGGAACTTGAAATGGAAGAGGCACCGCTTGCGTTAGTAGGGGACTACTTTAATGGTAACTCCTGCAGAATCGGCTTATATATCCGGGCTACGCCTTGCCGAGTATTGGATTGAAAAGTATGATGTATCTCCTGTGGGTGCCGAATAAAATAAGGCCAAACATTCCATTTTGGGATCTTTCAAAAAGTTAAATAGATACTTTAAAAAGTATAAGTGGACCATAGTTTTAGGGTCACTATTCCTAATTGCATCCAACTTTTTCTTGGTTTGGATTCCCATCTTTCTGCGCCGCACCATTGACGAAATCAAAGCTTACCAAGACTCTGCAGCCGATATTCCCGATGGCATCTGGTCGGTACTAACTGGCCCGGAAACGCGATGGATTTTAGCCGAAAATGCCTTGCTTCTTATCGGGGCTGCGGTTTTATATGGGCTGTTGCTTTTTGCAACGCGCGAAACGCTCATTGTAAGCTCTCGCAAAATTGAGTTTGACCTCCGAAATGATGTGTTTTCTAAACTTCTGAAGCTTCCGCAACGATTTTACGATAAAAATTCCTCTGGTGAAATTTACGTCCGTGCTACGGAAGACGTTAGCAAAACACGCGAATATTTCGGGCCGGCTTACATGTATACTATCAACACGCTCAGCCGTGCCGGTTTTGTTATTACCATGATGTTTATTGTAAGTCCCGAGTTGACGTGGTGGGCGCTCTTGCCGTTGCCTTTCCTTTCGGCCTTTGCTTACTGGGTTAGCGGCTACATTAATGATTATTCTCGCATTATACAGGAGCAGTACTCAACTCTTGCCGGCCGTGCGCAAGAAACATTTTCCACCATTAGACTCATTAAAGCCTATAATAGGGAAGACTATGAGCAGCAGCGTTTTAAAAATGAAAGCGAGACCTATAGAAAGAAGAAACTCAGGCTTGATCTCGTAGAATCGCTTTTTCATCCCACCCTTAACTTTCTCATTGGGCTTTCAATAATAATTGTGATTTGGAAAGCCGGACAACTGGTGATTGAAGGTACGCTAACGGTGGGTAATATCGTGGAATTTGTAGTGTATGTGGCGTATCTCACCTGGCCGGTCGCCTCACTCGGATACACGGTTAATCGTTTCCAGCAGGCGATGGCTTCCTGGAAACGTATTGATCAGATTTTAACGGAAAAAATAAATATTGCTGATAATAAAGAAACGGATTCTGACATCACACAAATTAAAGGTGACATCGTTTTTGATGGCGTCTCTTTTAAATACCCGGGTACAGAAGCTTACGCGCTCCGCGATATAAATATGACAATAAAAGATGGGCAAAATGCGGCCATTGTGGGCGGACCGGCAGCGGAAAAACCACTTTAATCAGGCTTTTGCCGCGCCTGTATGATGCCACAGAAGGTGAAATTCGAATCAATGGTGTTAATATTCGTAAAATACCGGTAAGCATGCTGAGACATCATATAGGCATTGTACCACAGGATACCTTCTTGTTTTCGGACACCATTGGCGAAAACATTGCTTTTGGCACCGAAGAGGCCTCAGACAACGAAGTTTTACAGGCTGCTGAAAAGGCCCAGGTTAAGGACAACATCTTGCAATTCGAGAAAAAATTTGAGACTATATTGGGAGAGCGAGGAATCACGCTTTCCGGTGGCCAAAAACAACGAACGGCCATCGCACGTGCACTAATTAGGGATCCAAAGATAATTATTCTGGACGACTCGCTAAGTGCTGTTGACACCAAAACAGAAGAAGCTATTCTTCAGCACCTGCGAGAAGAATTGAAAGGCCGCACAACTATTATGATTAGCCATCGTATATCAACTATAAAAGATGCGGATATCATCTTTTTTATGGAAGAAGGAACAATCGTAGAAAAGGGGACTCATAATGAATTATTAGAAGAAGAAGGTCGTTATAGTCGCATGTATAATAAGCAACTTATAGAACAGGAGCTGGCCGAAATATAAAACAAGGCCACATAATTAAATACATAACATGGGGTTTTTGCTGACTGCAAAATTCCCAAAAAAACACAGGTAAATTCTCATGATTATTGTACCACTCGGGGTAGCGTCGGCTACACCTACCGTCACTCGTCACTTGTCATCTGTAGCACTCTGGAGAGAAGGAAGCGTTTATCTATTCGACTGCGGAGAGAACACCCAAATGCGTATGCTGCAAGGGGGGCTCAAAAGATCTCAGATAGATTGCATTTTCATTTCACATTTTGACACTGATCACTACTCAGGGCTTATTGGTCTTCTTTCAACGCTTCAGTTACAGCGCCGTGATAGACCTATTACACTTGTAGGCCCCAGTGGCTTACAAGAGTTTGTTGAATGGAATTTTAACTTTGCCGACGTCAGCTTGCAGTTTGAAGTAAATTACGTTGAGCTCGAAGAAGGTTTTGAGGTAGAGCGTGTTGTTGATGAAGATGAATTCTACGTTGAGGCACGTCCGCTTAACCATACCAAATTTTGTATCGGATATCGTTTCCAGGAAAAAGATCGCCCCGGTAAAGTGGATGCCGATAAAGCACAGGAGCAGGGCATCAGCGAAGATTGGCAATACAAGGAATTGAAAGCCGGAAATGACGTTGAGCTCGATGACGGCACCGTGGTAAAATCAATGGATATTGTAGGTCATCCAAGACCGGGAGACAGCTTTGCCTACGTAACGGATACAAAGTATTGCCCTAATTCAGTTAAGTTGGGCAAAAATACTAATATCCTGTTCCACGAAGCTACCTTTACCGAAAGTTTAGCTGATAAGGCCGAAGAAACCGGACACTCTACCGCAAAAGTAGCAGCACGTGTAGCCAATGAGGCAAAAACAAAGCTTCTTGTGATTACCCATTTCTCAGCTCGCTATACCAATGAATATGTACTGCTACGGGAGGCCCGTGATGACTTTTTCCCGGCTTGGATTGCAACCGAGCTGCGACCCATATTTACCGATCCTTCGCATGAGCGCGGCATTATTGAACAGCGTGCCTATGTGAAAGAGATAAACCAAAATAATAGCGGTAACAACAGTGGAGGAGGGAGCAACTCGGAAAAAAAAGGCAGCGGTAAACGCAAAAAACGGCTCCGCAAGCGTGAAAAAGTAACGAAAAATGATTCCGGCGGTAAACGCAAAAAAAGGCGCAAACGCAGCAAAGATTCTTCCGATTCTAGCGGGAGCAAAAATCAAAACAATAATAGTTCAAGCGGTTCTGATTCCAACGACCGGCAGCCAAAACCAATCACCCCGCGTACACCGTTTGATGATTTCGATCGGTTCTAAACGCCTTTTTATTTGTGAACAACTCATCTGAAAATAAAGCCGTTGACAGTAATCTACTTAAACGGCTTTATACTTTCATTAAACCATATCGCAAGTATGTAATCTTTGGCTTCGGGCTTACGTTGCTGGCAGCCTATCTGGGTACAGTACGTCCGTACCTGACCAAAATTGCCGTTGATGACTACATTGCAAACAATGACTTTGAGGGGTTGTTGTGGATAATATTTTTACTTGGTTGCGCACTGCTCGGTGAGTTTATC
>NNSL01000413.1 GCA_003123965.1 Balneolaceae bacterium SMO_bin1 | reverse complement strand
GCCACTCTTTTTTAGCGTCACGTTCCTTCTGGTAGGCCAGGATAATCCCAGCTACAAGCATAGAAATAACAGCGACGCCAAAAATAAATATCAGGTAATTCATGATAGCTAATTGTTTTAATTTCACTCGCAAAACTATAGCGTGCGGGCTTTCGTTCACAAATTTTGTGTTTTCACAAATTAGTGAAACGTGGAACGAGAGGAATGTTGTGGCCGTTTAGATAGATTTGTTTGATGACATAAAAGGGGCAAAATGAAGCTTGCGTGCCTAAATTCCATTCATAAAACGGCAAGCTAAACGGTTGTAGTGCACCTGAGCAGTGCCTGTGTCTGTGTAGAATAAGTGCGAGGCCAGCAACTTGCCTCGTTGACGGGAGTAAATAATAATTGACTCTACTAAGGGAGGCGCTCTTTATCGAGCGGCACGGACGGAGTCATCAATGCCGTACTTTTCCTCCATATCTCGAAGAACTTGTTTGAGCCGCTGCTGTTCAGCTAGGTACGCTGAGTCACCATATACGCTTTGCAGCTGTTCGGGGTCGTTCTGCAGGTCAAACAGTTCCCAGTCATTATTTTCGTAGAAATGCGCCATGGTATATCGCTGCGTTCGTATACCGTAATGTTTGGCTACTTTATGTACGCGGGGCGGCCCTTCGTAATAGTGATAGTAGAGGGCTTGCCGCCATTCATCGGGTGATTGGCCTTGCAGCAGCGGCAGCATGCTCTTGCCTTGCATGCGATCAGGAATTTGGGCCCCGGCCAGCTCCAAAATGGTAGGTGCCAAGTCGATATTCTGTACCAGTTTTTTACTCACCGATTCCGGGTCAATGCCTTCCGGCCAGTGAACAATTAACGGCATGCGCATCGACTCCTCGTAAATCCAGCGCTTGTCGAACCAGCCGTTTTCACCCAGAAAAAAGCCCTGGTCCCCGGCGTAAACAATCACCGTGTTTTCGAGCATCTTATGCTGTTCCAGGTACTCCATGAGTCGCCCAACGCCATCATCAATGCCGCGAATTACACGCAGGTAATCTTTTACGTACCGCTGGTATCGCCACTGCAGGCGCTGCTTCTGCGACATATTAGGGTAATCTTCAATAAATGCCGCATTCTCTTCGGCGTAGGCCTGTTTGATACGCTTTTCTTGGGTTGATGTCAGATTGTTTCGATTGACGATGCTGTTCCAGCCGCTCAGAGAATCCCCGGTTTCGGGGTGCGTCCACAGTTTCAGATCCCAGCCCCAGGTTAAATCGGTCCCAATTTCCATTTCCTGTTGGCGGGCCGCTTCGGTGAGCCCGGAATAATTATAGAACAGAGAGGGCGGCTCCGGCAGGTCTCGGTCGCGATAAATCATCCAGATGGTCGGGGCCGGGCAGCCAGTTTCGGTGCGGGTGCTTTATGATTATAAATGAGCATAAACGGCTGCTCATTGCTCCGTTTTTCTTGCAGCCAGCGAAGCGTGCTGTTGGTGATGATTTTACTGGTGTGCCCGTGGTAGGTGGTATCGCCGCTGGAGGTGCGCATGGTTGGATTGTAGTAGGGGCCCTGTCCATGCAGCACTTCGTAGTAGTCAAACCCCTGGGGTTCGGTAACCAGGTGCCATTTACCGATCATGGCCGTTTGGTAACCGGCTTCCTGCAGCAGCACGGGAAAGGTACGCAGCTGCGTGCTGATGGAATCGGCGTTGGTGAAAACGCCATTTTTATGGCTGTGCATACCCGTGAGAAAGGCCGCACGCGAAGGCTTGCAGATGGAATTGCTCACGAATGCGTTATCAAACCGCATGCCATTTTCAGCCAGCTTATCGATGTTGGGCGTAGGGCTGTGATTGAGCTGCAGCCCGTAATCAAGTACGCCATTATACGCGCCAACGGCCTGGGCCGTATGATCATCGGAATACATTACAATGATATTGGGGCGTGAGCTTTGGTCTGTGCTACTTGGTTGATTGTCACCACAGCCCGCAAAAATTATCATTGAAATGAAAGGGAGGAAAAATCGAAAGGGGGTGGTACATGCGGCCATGGCAAAACTTTTTTAAGTGACGAGTTGATTACTCAAAAAAGTGTTTCTCAAGCTAATTGGCAAGAGCGGGCAGTATCTTTGCTATTCAAAAAGTATGTGCATAAAAAAAGCCTGCTCCTAAGGAAGCAGGCTTCGAATAATAGCTATATCAGCGTGAGCCTATTTGTAATCGAGGCTCTTTACGTTGATTGCACTTAAACCTTTGTCGGTTTCTTCAGTCTCAAATTCAACGGATTCGCCGTCTTCAAGTCCTTGGTCGTATCCAAGATTTTCAACATTACTTCTGTGAACAAACACGTCTTTGCCACCGTCTTCGGGTGCAATGAATCCGAACCCTTTCTGAGTATCGAAAAATTTTACTTTACCTTGTTTCATATATTGTCGTAGTATTTTTTAAACACCTAAGAATTGCAGTATAAAAGAATTGGGTTAACGCCTCTTCAGTTAATCACATTCCGTAGGTGGGAATTAATTATAACAGGGCTAATATACAGGTAATTTTGTAGAATACCTATTTATTAATTTGATGCCTGTGGAACCTGTTGCACGTTCCTATAGAAATGATTCAAGCCAGAAACCAGTTACAGACATACTGGATCTTTCACCCCAAAAAATAGCACTATGGATTTATCACTGAACGGGAAAACAGCGCTTGTAACCGGAGGCAGCAAAGGCATTGGCAAGGGAATAGCCGCTTCACTTGCTGCAGAAGGATGCAACGTGGTGATCTGCGCACGGCATAAAGAACAGCTGGTTAAAACAGCGGAAGAACTAAGCCGGAATAAGGCCCGTGTATTGCCTGTAGTTGCAGATTTAACAGACACCGCTGACATCCATAACCTGGTGGATGAAGCCGTAGATGAATTCGGTAAGCATTGATATATTAGTTAATAATGCCGGTACTATTGGCCCGGAGAGCTCATTTGAAGACATGGAAACCAGCGATTGGCGGCAGTTGTTCGAGCTCAATGTGTTTGCTGTGGTTACGCTCACTCGCAGAGTGGTTCCAATAATGAAAGAGCAAGGCTGGGGGCGTATCATCAATATTTCATCGGAGAATGGAGAGCAGCCTTACCCCGATATGATGGCCTACAGTGCCACTAAAGGGGCATTAAATAATCTTACGAAATCACTTTCTAAAGCGTATGCTTCCGATGGTATCCTGGTGAATACGGTGAGCCCGGCTTTTATACAAACCCCGCTGGTTGATGGGATGATGCAGGAGCTGGCCGAAAAGCGAGGAACATCTAAAGAAGAAATCATACAGCAGTTTCTTGACGAAAATCGTCCGCATATTGAACTCAAACGCCCGGGCACCATTGACGAAGTGGGGCCGATGGTAGCGTTTCTGGCCTCAGAAAAAGCGTCCTTTATCAATGGTGCAAACATTCGCATTGACGGCGGATCGGTGGCTTCAATTTAGCTATCCGATCTGCCGCGGACGTGCCGCGCCCAGCCCGAACACCAATTTAGTAAAGAGTACCACAATTAACATCAAAATGGGCACTACCCAGCCACCGCTGATATCATACAGAAGCCCAAATAATGCGGGGCCGGCGGCCGCCAGAAGGTAGCCAATAGATTGTGCCAGCCCCGATAGTTCGGTGGCCGTTTCTGTGTCGGAGGTGCGCAGTACAATAAACAAAAGTGCTAAACCAAAACTGCCCCCAAGTGAGAAACCGATCAGCGATACCCAAAGGCCGGCAAGCGGGGCAGATGGCATGATCAGCCCAATTAAACTAACCAGCTCAATAGCGGATAATGCCCATATGAGTGCTTTTTGATTTTCCATTTTTTCTGCCCAGGCCGGAATCATAAATGTGCCCAGCACACCAACGCCCTGCGATAGAGAGAGCATCCAGCCGGCTTGCTTGGCATTCATTCCGCGACTTTGCAGGATCTCGGGCAGCCAGGCAAGCACTACATAAAAGGCCAGCGACTGAAGCCCCATAAACAGTGCTACCTGCCATGCCAGCGGGGCACTTCCCAGTTGCTTCAGAGATTTTGAAAATCTGCGCTTGTGTTTGGGTACCGTTCGGAATTTTAGCTGTGGCAGCCATATCAACAGTGCCAAGCCGGCCGGTACAGCCCAGAAAGCCAGCGACCATCGCCAGCCCACTTCGTTAGCCAATGGAATACTTACGCCTGCCGCGAAAGTGGCACCCAGCCCCAGCATGCTGGAATAAATACTGGTCATGAGTCCGGACTTTTCGGGGAAAATCCCGTTTAATGAGGCTCGGCAATAATACGTTGCCAAACGCAATGCCAATACCAATAAGCAGGGTGCCGCCGAAAAGAGCTGCGCTGGGCGTAAATAAACGTAGAAACGTGCCGAATGTAAGCAGTACCAACGCACCGGCTAATGTAGATTCAATGCCCCATTTACGGGTAAATAGAGATGTAAACATAGATACCACGCCAAAAGCGAGCAGGGGAAGCGTAGTCAGCAGGCCCAGCATTACATTGGAAAGTCCGGTATCAGCACGGATAGCTCCGACCAACGGACCCACAGATGCCAGCGCGGGCCGTAAGTTGAATGCAACGAGCACAATGCCGCCGATGAGCAATCCTTGCCGGAGCTGCTTTTTCTGTTGCGCGTTCATAAATAATAGTTAGCTAAAAAGAATTGCAAAGGTAGAGATGATATAGATCGGCTGAAAATTGAGCCTGTCTATGAGGGAGATAGAAAATATGCCGAGGATTCAGCTATCATTGCGGTCTCCTTCGTGGTCATCATGATTGTCAGGCTCTCCTTTTTCATGATCGATGGGATCTTGGGCTGTCCCAATAATAACTTCCAGGGCATCGGTAAGTGTAACCATACCCAATACCTCATCATCTTCGATGACCATGGCCAGCTCCTGCTTATTGGATTGAAAACGATCGATAAGCTCGCTCACTTTAAGCTGGGGTGGTACGGCCATATCGTAATGGTCAAGATCGTCAAGGGTGATGGTATTGCTTTGCAGGTCGTCTATGCGTCCCAAAATTTCGGGTGCATATAAAATTCCGGCATAATTGTCGATGCTGCCGCGGACCAGCGGATAGCGATTCCGCATAGTATCACGGATAATTTCCAGGTTTTCCTGAAACTCTTTCTCGGTTGATAGGTAGGATATCTCATCGCGCGGCACCATGATTTCAGTAACGGGTATTTCGTCGATTTCAACCGATTTCACAATTTCCTCTTTGCGTTCATCGCTCAAATTTTTTGCCCGGACTAATTTGGCGACCTGTGTTTTAAGTTTAGCACGAGACGAATAGCCCTCTTCCTCGTCTTCAATTTCGGCTTCTTTCCAGGAGCGGGTCATTTCTACGCCAAAGAGTTTTAATGTTTTTTTGCTAAGCCGTCGCCCATTAAAATAACCGGATAAGTAATCTTTACCCACCAGTAAAGTGGAATGGCGCAATAGCGTGCCACTTGTTTTGGTCGCTCTACACCAAGG
>NNSL01000307.1 GCA_003123965.1 Balneolaceae bacterium SMO_bin1 | reverse complement strand
GCCTTCACCCCGGGCGTTTCGAAGAGTAGCTACGTGATCTACATTTACTAAGAGCTGCATAAAAGCGCTTTCGATTAACTTTGGAGTTGTTATTATGCGCTTAAATATAGATTATTTAGAGGAGTTTTAAATATTTTAGTTACCGTACGCTTGATAAAAAACATTTGCCGCATATCACTTTTTTTGCTCGCTGCAGGCTTGGTAATAAGCTGTGGAACAACGCAGCGCAGCATGCAGCCGGTGACCGAGGTGTCAGATTCGTCTGAAAAACCCGCTCGGACGTTGCCCGCCGCGGTAAGCGCATCAAAATATAGCACGGTAAAATCATCACTTCACCGGGCCCACAGCAACTGGAAAGGCACGCCGTACCGCTGGGGCGGCAGCTCCCGAAATGGCATCGATTGTTCGGCCTTCATGCAGGTGCTGTTCGACCAGTATTTTAATATCGATTTACCCCGCAATACCAAACGCCAGCTCTATGCAGGTTCTTCCGTGCGGCGAAACGCCCTTAACACCGGTGATCTGGTGTTCTTTAAAACCGGTCGCCAGACACTGCACGTGGGCGTTTTAATTGAGGACAACGAATTTTTGCATGCTTCCACGTCCGAAGGAGTGACCATCAGCAACATGGATGATTACTACTGGAAAAGCCGGTATCTGGCCGGTCGCCGCGTGGTGCATCTGCAATAATGCATAAATGTTGAATGTTGAGTTTTGAATGTTAAATTAATGCTCATTCAACATTTATAAATAGTCAGCCCCACTACCGATGAATTTTTGTAAATCAGTTTCGTTCTCCCTCATTGCAATAATTACAGTACTATTCCTGCCCGAAATTGTTCACGCTCAGCCTGAACCGATTCATATTACCGGGGGACAATATTTTGATGTCGAAAGTCAGCAAATGGTTGATAATAAGGGCATTTTAATTCGGGGCGGACGGTTTTATAAAATTGGGTCGGGTCCTTCGGAGTTGGAGCCCAATAACTTTACAACGATTGAATTGGCAGACGACGAATATGTGCTGCCCGGGATCGTGGATGTACACGCACACTACCGGATGAATGCCTTCGGCAGCGATTCGATCGGCGAAATTGACGAGTTCAAATATAACGCGCTGGTGTACCTTGCGAACGGCGTTACATCAACCTATACCAATGGCGTTTATTACCCGGAAATGGAGCTGGCGGCCAAGCGATTGATCAATACGGGAGCGTGGAGCGGTCCGCGCTTTTTTGCAACGGGTCCCTATTTTGGAACTGCGCGTCCCGGCTGGGATGATCCATCACCCGAAGAAATTTACGAGCAGGTTGATAAGTGGGTCGCAAAAGGCGTGGATGGCTTTAAAACCAAGGGCGGAAGCCCCGAAACCATTAAACATCTCATAAAAAGAGCGCACTTCCACGGCCTCACTGTAGCCGGTCACCTTGGTTCGGGCTATCGCGGTACTACCAATTCTATTGATGCAATTGACATGGGCATTGATCGCGTGGAGCATATTTTGGGCGGGTTCGTGCTCGATTCAACAAAGGCGGCCTATCCCGTGTGGAATGAGGTAGATACCACCTCGGCCGATTTTAAGAAAACGGTGCAATATTTTATTGATCACGGCGTCTATTTTGACGCCACCATCAATGCCCCGGTCTATTTTACCGAACTCAAAGAAGGCTTCGATTACTGGTACGATGAGCGATCGCTGTTTACACCCTACGTTCGCGAGCAGCTGGGCGAACGAACCGTGGGCGGGGGGTTTAGTGAGCTGGCGGGCGAACTGTACTGGGCCATGCGTCGCAGCACCAAGGCATTTTATGATGCGGGCGGCGGCGACCTTATTACCCTCGGTACCGATGCGCCCAGCAAAGGATATTTTTTGGCGGGTTTCGGCGCGCATCGCGAAATGCATACCATGGTGTTGGCCGGTATCCCGGAAGCGGCCGTGCTGAAAATTGCCACGCAAAACAGCGCTAATTCCATTGGGCAGGGCAGTCTGCTGGGCTCTATCGAAACCGGAAAGCTAGCTGATCTATATATCGTGAAAGGCAACCCGCTGGAGGATATCACCAATACGCGCAATGTGCAGACGGTAATAAAATCGGGCGAAATATATGATCCGTCTGCGTTGCTAGAGCAGGTAAAAGGGCAAATCGGACCCGCCGACTCAACAGAAACAGAGAGCTGGTTCCGGTATGATGGACTTGAGGCAAATTAATAACAGTTTGCAAATGACGAGCGGCTTTCTCCAATCACCTAAAAGCGCTGCGAGCGGGCTTTGTACAGAAACATTGTAGGAGACCACAAAAACAATCAGTTTTCTATAACTTGCCTCTATTTATACGTGCTGGCATTCTTCTGAAGTAAATGGGAAAATCAAAAAGAACCCGTTTCTAAAATGGCTTTATTTGATGGTCTTTCGGTAGTTGAGTTTGCAAGCGTGCTTGCCGGACCGGCTGTAGGTACCTTCTTTTCAGAACTTGGCGCTGACGTTACCAAAATTGAAAATAAAACAACCGGCGGTGATGTAACCCGGCAGTGGAGAGAACACGGCGAAGAAGCGGAGGGACCATCGGCCTATTACGCCTCGGTTAACTGGAATAAAGACCCGGTATTTCTGGATTTGACAAATGCCGATGATTTAGAAGAGGCATATCGATTTGTCAGGGAAGCGGATATAGTTATTACGAATTTCAAAAGGGGTGATGCTGAGAAATTTGGGCTGACCTATGAACAGATAAGCGAAATAAATTCATCAATTGTTTATGGGCATATTACCGGGTTCTCAAATGAAAACGATCGCCTGGCCTACGATTTAATTATGCAGGCCGAAACTGGTTTTATGTCGATGAACGGCCAAGCTAATAGCCCGCCCACTAAAATGCCGCTTGCACTGATTGACGTACTGGCTGCTCACCAGCTCAAAGAGGGGTTGCTATGCGCGCTGCTAAAGCAAAAAGATCACCCCGACCAGTCTTATTATGTGGAGGCAAGCCTCTACGACAGCGCGGTTGCTTCCCTTATTAACCAGGCAACCAACTGGCTGATGAATGGCAATATCCCTAGGCGACGAGGCTCGCTTCATCCCAATATTGCTCCTTATGGCGAAATATTCAGTACCGCAGATGGTAAGCAGGTAACGGTGGCCATTGGCAGCAATAGGCAGTTTGTTGATCTTTGCGCTGTTTTGGGATTTCCGGAAATGGCTGAGCAGGAACAGTATAGCACAAACGCGAAGCGAGTTGCGAACCGGGCGTTGCTGGAGAAGATAATCGAAGAAAAAGTCAGCAGCATGCAATCTGCCGAATTTCTGGATGCCTGCCGTGAGCGGCTGGTGCCGGCAGCAGAGATAAAAGACCTAAAACAGGTCTTTGAATCCGAACAAGCACAGAAGTTGCTGCTGAAAGAGCGGATGGAAAACAGAGAAACAATTCGCCCCAGAACAACCATTTTTAAGCTGCGCTCATAGAATTCAATTAATACTTTTTAATACGGCAGGAATTTAATTAAGATAAAAGACTCTTAATTTAGTAAGTTGTTGAACAAGGCTAAATGAAAAAGCACGAATTATGAAACCGTCGACGGATCTTACATTACTATCGCAGGTATTGGCTATAGGAAGGACTGTCAGTACTGCTGGGCGGATTTTCTTGGTTCAGGCTATTACGATATACCGGGTGCTTGGGTGGTGGCGTTTACAACTTCAAAGATGAACCAAGCGTGACCAAAAAGCATGAAAAGGTATTTTAAGTAGAATTTACCGAAATAAAAGAGAACTGAGATGTCGAATAAAAAAGAAATACCTACCTCATTCCGGGAGGTTATAAACAGTGAAACACCGGTTTTGGTGGATTTTTATACTGAGTGGTGCGGACCCTGCAAAATGATGAATCCCATTCTCAAGGAGTTAAAAAAAGAGATGGGTGATCGTATCAATGTTATTAAAGTAGACGCTGAAAAAAACGCGGATGCTGCAATTAAATATAACGTGCGCGGTGTGCCTACATTGATCCTGTTTCGAAAAGGGCAGATACTTTGGCAGGAGTCCGGCGTTAAGCAGGCCAAACAACTTAAAGATATCATTAACCAAAAACTGCAGCAACAATGAGTGAAGATAAACATGTATATCAAATAGATTTGGAGTGGAAAGAAGGACGAATAGGGAGGCTTCGATCTCCTGATTTTGATACTGAAATTGATGTAGCCACTCCGCCTCAATTTCCGGGAGGCGTAGAGGGAAAATGGTCGCCCGAACATTTGTTCGCCGCCTCGGTAAGTAGTTGTTTTATGACTACTTTTATTGCTATAGCCGGGTACTCTAAGCTGAGCTTTGAAGATTTAAGCGTTAATACCATTTGCAGGCTCGATAAGGAAGACGGCAAGTTTATTGTTTCAGAGATTGAATTAAAGGCTGAGCTGGCTATATCTGATGAAAAACATACCGACAAAGCGATACGAATTATGGAAAAGGCTGAAGCGGCCTGTCTAATTACTCGTTCAATCAAAACAAAGGTTGTTCTTAAACCCAGCGTAACAGTGGGCACACTTAATTAATCGGTTGAAATCCAAATAAAAGAGGTGAATACAATTATGGAAAACGTAAATAAAATTGGGCTCGACAAGAGCAAATCTAAAGATTTGGGAGAAAAGCTAAATACGCTCCTGGCTAATTATTCAGTGTTTTATCAAAATACCAGGGGATATCACTGGAATATAAAAGGAGACCGTTTTTTGAGCTTCATATGAAGTTTGAAGAATTATACAACGACCTTTTGGTGAAAATTGATGAAGTGGCTGAACGGATTTTAACGCTGGGATATTCGCCCGAACATCGGTATTCGCAGTATCTGGACCGCTCTGAAATTAAAGAAAGCAAGCAGGTTTCTGATGGTGTGACAGCCGTGAAGGAAATACTGGAAGCGTTTAAATCGGTGATTCGCATTCAGCGCGAAATTTTGGAATTGTCGGATGAGGCTGGTGATGAAGGCACCAATGCCCTGATGAGCGATTATATTCGCGAACAGGAAAAACTGGTTTGGATGTATTCTGCGTATGTAAGCGAAAGTTGAACTCAAACGTGTTTTCGGGGCAGTGTGATAATATGGTGATCTGGTACTCATTGCCCCGAAGAACCAATTTTCTCAACCTAAGACAATCAATTTAATATCCTTTTCGGATACGAAGGGGCCATTTGTTTGGTTATAGCGACTTACGTATACCTTTTAAGTCGTGAAATAAAGAGTTAACCTTTTCCTTCTTCATTAAAAGAGCAATGACAAAACTTGTAGAAATTAATTGCCGCTTTCCCGAAAACAACTTAATTTAAGACGTTATTGTCTTAAATAAGAACTTTGTATCATGCTTCTTTCAAAATCGTGCGTTTATGGGCTTCGCGCATCCCTTTTCTTAGCGTCCAACCAAAACGGACAGTATATCTCAATCAAAGAGCTGAGTGAAAAACTGGACATTTCATTTCACTTCTTAACAAAAATTCTGCAGCAGTTAA
>NNSL01000432.1 GCA_003123965.1 Balneolaceae bacterium SMO_bin1 | reverse complement strand
ACATTTTGAAGATGGACTTGATAGCTGGCCTGTAGCTTCTGATGACATCCTGCCTGGTGCAGACTCCCGTTGCTACGAATTGATATTAGGCGGGTTTGATCATGGATGACTTCATGACTGCTACAGTAAGGTGTTAGCTGGAACTTCGGTGGCGATGATGACCAAATGAGCATGGAAGAGCGTCTGCTTCGTCAGTCTATGGAAAACCTCGAAGCAGCTGAAGGGTCTTCCAACGAAGCTTCTGCCACGCTTGAGCAGGCACAACAACTGAATGATGAGACACTTGCTGCTCTTGAAGAGCTTCGCAATGCGATGGATCAAATGCCTGAAGAAAGCGAAGATCTGAAAGCTGAAATGGTTCGCATAGTTAACAATATTCAGTTTGAGTTCGATAAGTCTGAAATCATCGAACCTGCATATGAAGAGTTGAACTCTCTTGCAGCTATCATGAATGAATATCCTAACTTGAGCATTGATATTGCTGCCCGTGCCGATGAGCGTGGATCTGATTCTTACAACGAAGAGCTTTCACAGCGACGTGCAGAGTCAGTGAAGAATTACTTGGTTGAGCAAGGCGTAGATGCTTCTCGCATCACTACCACTGCGCTTGGCGAAACTGATCCGCTGATGAGTGGAAACTCTGCCACTGCTTACGCGCAGAATCGCTCGGTACAAGTTACATTGAGCTACGACGACTCAATGAATAACTAAAACAAGCATTTACTACTTGGGCTTGTCCTAAGTTAGTACGCGAATTTAAGGCCCCATGCTCAGCATGGGGCCTTTTTTTATTGATGCGAAATTGCGCCGCATCAGCCGTTAGGTTAATTTAGCTGCAGCTGAAAACTACAGGCAAATTAAGGTCATACAGCTCACCTATGAAAACACTCAATAAAGAGAGTATGCTAATTCACCGTAGCTGCATATCAATAATTACTTGGGAAAGACTATAAAAGTTGTGGATGGCATGTGTCATTTTGCTCTCGAGTACCGGGCTATCTAGAGTTTTAATAGCAATAGCATCACTGCCTAAAGGTTTAGCTTAACCTCTACATCAAACTTTGTGGATAGTTCAGCACCCAGTGTATGCATTCGAAGGTCGTCGTTAAATAGGTTCTTTAAGCCGAACTGGGTACTTAATTTTCGATCCCAGAACCATTTCTGCACGCTTAATGATACATCAAAATAGGCGGGAGTTTCTGTCCTGAACGTGCCGGAAACATCACGAATTGGAATTCCATTTAACAGGCGATACTCATTTCCGTCAATAGCTTCAAATTCATTCCAGGCTGTTGCAGTTCGATATAAACCATTGAGAGATATTATTAGGCTTTGTACGGGCTGAATGTCGAGCTGATATTGCAATTTTGTGGCCGGAACTTGTTCAAAGTAGCTTTCGTAGCGATCTGTACCGTCCACCGTTTGTTGATAATTTATTGATAACGATTGATGAAACAGGCGATTATACGAGTGGTTTAGTTCCCCATAAAGGCCAAGCCGCGTACCTTCTTCCTGAGTTACGGTAAAGATTCCCGGGCGGGTATCGGTTACAAATTCATAGGGCTCTACCTGTTGAAAAGGTACATTGATTGTATGATGATTGATAAGTTTTGGTTGCAGTACCAGACTAATTGATTCGGAAAAAGAGAACTTGTTTTCAATTTTAAATTCTGTGAGTCTGTTCTTCTCAACTGAAACTTCTCCGAATGGAATGTCCAGCTCTTGGGCAAAGGTGTAGCCCCGGTTCACCCAGTAGGCAAACGAATGCTGGCGAATGGGTAGGACGCTTGTAAAAAGTACACCTGGGGAAACTTCCCAATTTTGGGAGGGGGAAGAGTAGAGGTCCGTTTTCAGGGTTTTTGCTACGTCATTTCCGTTTATGTCGGCGCTAAAAGCTGCTTGCAGGCTATTGTTTTTGTCAAGAGGAAAACGAGTATCTAATGATAGGGTGATTAGATTGTTTTGCATTTGGTTTATGCCGGGAGCGAGAGTTTCCAGATATTCATAAGTAACTCCAGGATTCAGCTGAAAGTCTTCATGTTCATATTTGCCAGAAAGAGCAATTTGATGCTCGCGTTGATCCCAGTCAAAAATATAGGTATGCAGATCAATTCGTTTATTGATCGTTTTCTGGTGACTCAGGTATCGTCCTGTAAACAGCCAATCACCAAGAGTATAGTCGGCTTCCAAGCCGATCTGTTTGAAGTTGGTTTTAGCCGGCACTTCGCGGCCAAATGGTTGAAGAAAGATATAATCATAGTTGCTGCTGTAAATTGCTCTTCCTCTTACAGACCATTCATCGCCTTTGTAGCCCGTTTCCAACAGGCCCGATGCCGAGGTAATATAGGTTAGATGATTAACATACTGCGTGTTGGTTCCGAGTAAAGAAGCAGTGTACTGCAGGCGTCCTTTTGATATCAGATCGGTGGGAAAATGGTTGCGGAAAACGAATTTTCCTGTAGAATACCACCCGCGATTGCGATAGGATAGTACAACTTCTGCATCAGGGCCCCATCGATCTACGTTAGGTGTGGTTTTTAGTGAATCATATGCATATGGACCGGGATCCCCGGATTCATTTCCCACATATACTGATGCTGTTGCAGAAAATCCGCTATCAGGGAGAGAGCTTGTAAAGTTGATATATCCCGCGGGCGCTAATGTGTTATTATATACGCCGGGAGAAAGACCTGTAACGCTTGTTTTGGGTGACGTGATAGGAAGCATATTTAAGTTTTGCCAGCCAAAAAAGTTTGCATCTACCGGCATGCCATCAATAAAGATTTCTGGCTGAGGCCCGTACATTCCATACAATCCGTTATCAATCCAATAGGTGTAAAGGTCGGGTGATACCACATTCCATCGATCATCCTCCTGTATACGATCTATAGGCCGTATAAAGCTTGTCTCGGGAACACTGTCAGCGGGAGCAATATCCTGCTGAGCCAACACCGAAAAAGGGATGCAAATGATAACAATCAGGTAGACGAGCAATCGCATTATTGCACAAAATTTTTCAGCCATTGCGGTTGATCAAATGAAAAAGAAATGCCACCGGAAATCATGGTTAAAGGCAGCGGAAAATAGGTGAGCGTGCGATTATAAGATACTGTGGCATGCAGATAAAGGCGCTCGGTAATTTGATATTGATTTCGGAGTGTTAGTTCATATGCAAATTCAGCTTCATTGGCATCGGTAACATAGCGAAACGGGCCGCGTTCAAACGTCTCCGATTCGTCAAAGATCATAAGGTTCCCCCCAAAGCGAATGCCCGGCATAATTTGGTATTGCTCCGTAATTTGAAAAGGGTAAAACCAGCCAAGATGCAGAAAAAAGGAATTGTAATCAGAGTCAGTGTCGGTAGGCGCCATCCCATTAAAGCGCATATAGCGAATTCCGCCCTCAAGACTGGATGTATGAAATGGAACAAAAATTGAAGCCTGCAATGACGGGCGCGGCTGCCAGGTGCTGGTAAAGGAATTTTCTACAATGGAAAGGCCGCTGTTCAGACTTATTATTGCCGGTCGTTCGGCTGAACCTGCAGTTTGAGCCCGCGCAGCGCAGCTGAGTACTGAAAGAATTAGAAGAAATAAAACGAGCCTTTTCATCAAGATGGGGTTGCAAGCACCTTGGTTAAAATTCCATTAAAGTGCTTAATATACATTAAATGAAGCAGATAAAAGAACCTGCCATACATTATAAGCAGTTTTGATTGCCATAAAATGATATTATACTGAGAGGTCTTGATTCGCATTGACCCAAAAGTAAGGCTTGATATTTTATCCATGGCAACCGAGAACAATTTTGTCCCCCACGATGATTATGAGAAATACCCTGTTGAAGAGATGCGTTCTCGAGCGCAATCTTTTTATAATGATTTAAAACGGCGGCGTACCGTTCGAGATTTTTCATCCGAAGATATTCCTCGTGATATAATAGAACAGTGCCTTAGAGCTGCCGGAACGGCCCCCAACGGGGCTAACATGCAGCCGTGGCATTTTGTGGTGGTGCAAGATGCCGAAGTGAAGAGCGAAATACGCAAAGCAGCTGAGGAAGAGGAACGTGAATTTTACGAGAATAGAGCCAGCGATGAATGGCTTAAAGCACTTGAACCCCTGGGCACAGATTCCCAAAAAGCCTTCCTTGAAGAAGCGCCGTATCTTATTGCGATATTTTCGGAGAGTTACGGAATAACCGAACAGGGAGATAAAGTTCAAAATTACTACGTAAAAGAATCCGTTGGTATTGCAACGGGCATGCTTATCACTGCACTGCACAATGCCGGGTTGGCTTCACTTACACACACACCAAGCCCCATGGGATTTTTGAATGATATCTTGGAGCGTCCCAAAAACGAACGCCCTTTTTTATTACTGGTGGTAGGATATCCAAAAGAAGATGCTACAGTTCCTCGTATCACTAAAAAACCGTTAAACGAAATCGCAACATTTATTTGAGTAGGTTCAAATGTTGGTTGGTGGCAAGAAGTTAATCTTAATAGTAAAAAATGTTAATTGAAATATTTATTTAGTATAATCTAAACAGGGACGTTAAAAATTTAGTATTGCTGTTGGCAGATTTGTGAATGAGAGAGGCAGCAAAGAATTGAGATTATGGCAGATGGAGCTCATCAGTACCAAGCAATCTTAAAAAACTTGCACGAAGGCTACATTTTAGTGGATGAGGATGCGAACATCCACGATGTAAATGATTCGTACTGTAAGATGATAGGGTACAGCAAAGATGAGCTGCTTACAATGAAGCTCACCGAACTACGCCCGGGCATGTCGGCAACGTACCAAGAAAATTTTATTGAGCGCGTTAAAGATAACGGCAGCATTGAGTTTGAAACACAGCACAAAACTAAAGATGGACGCCTGCTGGATTTAAATGCGAGTGCTTCTGCGATCGAGAAAGAGGGGAAGGTATACTTGGCCGGGCTTGTGCGTAATGTTACCAATATCAAAAAAGAACAGCGACGGTTGGAAGCAAGTCGCCGAAGATTTAAGTCGCTTTTTGAAAACAACCCGCACACTGTCTTCTTATTTGATTTAGACGGTAATTTCATAAATGTCAACGAGAAGGCTACCGAGCTCACCGGGTACAGCTATGATGAGTTACTGGATATGAATTTTTCATCGCTTGTAAAAGAAGATGATTTGCCAGCGGTACAGCGGCATTTTGAAAAGGCAGTGAACGGCAAAAATCAAAAGTACGAGACCACGGGCTTTACCAAGAGCGGGGAAAGAAAGGACGTGCGGGTAACAAACTTCCCCATGGTTGTTGATGATACTATTGTCGGTGTTTTTGGTATTGTTGAAGACATCACCGAAGAGAAAAAGGCGCAGCAAAAATTAAGAGAAAGCGAACAACGCTGGCAGCGCCTTGTGGAAAATAATCCGCAGTGCGTTGTTATTTGCGTGGATGAGAAAATCAGATATATCAATAAGGCGGGTGCAAAAGTGCTTGGGCTTTCATAAACGGGGAGATATTCTGG
>NNSL01000309.1 GCA_003123965.1 Balneolaceae bacterium SMO_bin1 | reverse complement strand
GAAAATATTCACCAGATCGTGCTTGCGGGTGGTGATTTTAAGGGGCTTGTCAAAGTTTTCATCCTGAAAATCGCTGGCCATCACCACAATCGCTTTCCGGTTCAGCAGGCGATTTACGTAGGAGAGGGCTTCGCCGATATCGGTGCCGGTGCCTTTGGGCTCGGTGGTAAGCAGCTCGCGAATGAGCCGCAGCACATGGGTGCGTCCTTTCTTGGGCGGAACAACTTTTTCGATGACATCCGTAAATAAAATGAGCCCAACCTTGTCGCTGTTTTTGATGGCGCTGAATGCCAGCACCGCACATATTTCAATGGCCAGCTCCATTTTGGTCTGGCTTTGGCTGCCAAACAGGCCGCTGGGCGAAATATCAACGCAGAGCATAAGGGTTTGCTCGCGCTCTTCTTCAAACATTTTAATAAAAGGTTCACCAGAGCGAGCCGTCACATTCCAGTCGATCTGCCGGATGTCGTCGCCGTAGGTGTAGGCGCGCACTTCTGAGAATTCCATACCCCGCCCTTTAAATGCCGACTGGTATTCGCCGCCAAACACATTGTTGACCATACCCTTGGTACGGATTTCAATTTTGCGAACTTTTTTAAGTATCTCCTTGGAAATCATAACGCAAATTATACCATCATTCTACATGGTTAGCAACGTTAAATTTCCGATTTCATGCCTCAGCTGATTTACAGCTATATTGAGAGTTAACAATTTAGTAACAGTTACATAACGTTTTGTTCAGAAGAGATTAGTGTATTGAAGTTCAATTAAACGGCGGTTATAAAACTTCTGATCAGCACGATGATTATCGGCAGCAGTTTCAGCGAAAAAAATCAGCGATTTTTGAAGCAGGTCGCCAGCCTTTCTGAAATGATACCGAACGTAAAATTTCCGTGAAGCAAATTAACGACGTTATGGAGATGGACCGTACGGAAATTAAAAACACGCTTGAGTATTTAGAGGAACTGGGTTACCTGGAGTTGAAAACAATTGGCGGCCCCTGGCTTTACGGGCACGTAAGTATTACAAAAAAGGGATTAAAAAAGGCTTCAGAACCAAACGACTGAAGCCTTTTCCATTTTCAATTTATTATTCTGTATCCAATATGTTTGCGATCCGCTCTTCTGCATCTTGGATGTGAGCCTGGCTCACCGCATCCGCGGGGCTGGCGTTGTCGAGATCATCCTGCAATGTACGCAGCGAAGCCTTTAGCATGGGCTGAATGTCTGACTGCCCCACTTCATCGTAGTCACCGCTTTCGGGGTCAAGCTTTTCTTCAATGGTCTGCAGGTATACGCGCTGCAGGTTACGGCGGTAAGTATCAATGGATTCACCCGAGTAGATTTCAGCCCAAACTCCTTGCTGCAGATCTTCGAGCATTTCGGCCAGGGTGTAGGCTTCATCGCCGTGGAAAGATTCCGCTTCAATGAGGCGCAGCATACGGTCGTTGTCGAGCAGGTCTTCTACAAAGCCGCCCTGCAGCTGCTGTGCTTGCTCAATAGCTCCGCTGGGCTCAATGCGATTTAAGATCTCGCTATTCATCAGCCAGTTGGGGCTTGATAGGGCATGATCATTCATAAACGCCATCGCTTTTTCCTGGTATGATTCGGGAACAATTTCATATACAGGTCCTTCTTGGTCGGATGCTTTACGATTGGTATAAACGCCGCCAATATTCGTAATGACGTGCCCCACGTAGCGATTCCACTGATATACCAGCTCCCCGTAAATTTCTTCGAGGTCGTCATAGCTTTCGCCCTCGGTTGAGGTCCACTCAATCAGGTTTGGAACTACTTTTTGCAGGTTCATCATGCCGTAGGTGCTGGCTTGAACCGGATCGGCCGTCAAGTCTTCGGTTTGGATGCTGGGGTCATAGCCGCGGGAATCTCCAAAGCGATAGATAGGATCACCGGCTTTTTCTTCAATCCATTCATCTAAAATAGGCTTTTCGTCCTCGGGCGTAGGCGCATCGGGGATGATTCGATAGCCCCAGTTCACGGCATACTTGTCGTACGGCCCAATTTTACGGATGAACCGAATATTTTCGTCGCCGGGCTGGGCAATGTAATTCTGCCGCGCGTAATCCATAATGGTAGGAGCAATGCCCATGCGATTGGTGAAGGTACCTGAACGCAGCGAATCAACGGGATAAGCAGAACTTGCCTGCATGTTGTGCGGAAGACCAATGGCGTGGCCCACCTCATGACTGATCACGCGGCGCATGGTTTCGCCAATCAGGTCGTCATCCAGTTTAAGGGAGCGGGCATCGGGATTGGCGGCTCCGGTTTCTATCATTAAACGGTTGCGGTATGAACGCAGGTGATTGTGGTACCAGATGATGTCGCTCTCAATAATTTCGCCAGAGCGCGGGTCTGAAACGCTTGGGCCGGTGGCATTACGCGTTGTAGTGGCTACATAACGCACCGTTGAAAAGCGAATGTCTTCCGGGCTGAAATCGGGATTTTCTTCTTCGGTTGGCGGTTCTTTGGCAATCACCGCGTTTTTAAAACCGGCGGCTTCAAAAGCCTCGTTCCAATCTTCAATGCCCTGAATAATGTACGGGCGATATTTTTCGGGCGTTGCCGGGTCAAGGTAATATACAATAGGCTCTTTAGGTTCAACCAGCTCGCCGCGCTTGTACGCTTCCATGTCTTTCGGCTCCAGGTTCCAGCGGCGGATATATTCGCGCGTTTCAGCCTTTTGGGCATCCGAGCCAAAGTTAATCTGTTCAACGGTGAACCAGCCCACGCGGTGATCGGCAAATCTTGGACGCATCGGTTCTTTGGGTAGCAGAATCATAGATTGATTCATCATTAATGACATGGTGTTGGTTTGCCCGTCTGATGGTGGGTTATTAGCCTCGTACGTGAGCACGTGGCGCGTTTCTACGTTCTCCGGAAAGCTTTTTGAATATTCAATGTAACTGCGGTTGCCATCGAGGCGGCGCACCTGGTACATGCTGCGCAGGTAGCCGGCCGCTCCGCTGATGGCGGGCACGTCTTCTGTAAAGAAAGTCAGTAACATCAATCACCAGGCCGGTTGAGTCCGAGTTGATAGCCTCAATATCAAAAGAGGCGATAATGGGTTCAAAATTGTTGGCCTCCACAGACTTAGAAATTGGCAGGCTGTCGGGCGCTACGTTGCTGTATGATTTTTTGCGCAGGAGCAGCCGGTTGCGCTGGCGCTCAAACGTGATTACCTGTTCGCCCACTTTAGAGCCGCCGCTAACATATGGAAAGTAGTCGGTTGGCGTTTTGGCGATACGACTCACCAGCAAAATTTCACGACCCAGCACGCTGTCGGGAATTTCGTAAAAAAGCTCTTCATCGATGGCGTGCACGTCGAAAAGTCCTTCGTCGGTTACGGCTTCATCCGTAATAACTTCATCGTAGGGTTTAAATTCGCTGTCGGACGAAGATTCTTCGGGTGCTTCTGCAGCCTGCGAAGTAGATTGCGTTGATTTGGATGTGCTGCAGCTTATCACCAGTGCCGGTATAAGCAGCAGGAGAACAAGGCGGGAATTGAATGTCATGATAAATGATGGCTAGGAGTTAGAATTGTACAATCGGGTATTTAACAATCTAAGGGCAGGAAGGAAAGTTAAAATTTTTTAAAAAAGATAAATACAACGCCAGCGGTATAAATTTTAGGAAAAATTGGCTACTTTAGGCCCGTAAAAATCAACGTATAACGTTAATAAAATTATCCGCCTTATGATTATCGGAGTACCAAAAGAGATTAAAAAGCATGAAAATCGCGTAGCGCTGCTGCCCGGCGGGGTTAAAGCGATGGTTCAGAATGGGCACACAGTACATATGCAGAAAGGAGCCGGGGTTGGCAGCGGTTTCGGTGATGATCAATATGTGGATGCCGGTGCAAAGATTGTAGACGATCCGGCCGATGTCTGGAAAGAGGCGGACATGATTATGAAAGTGAAAGAGCCGCTGGAAAGTGAGTACGAACTCATGCGTGAAGGGCAGGTTATTTTCACCTATTTCCACTTTGCCGCCAGCCGATCGCTTACAGAGGCGGTGGTAGAGTCAAACAGTATTGCAATTGCCTATGAAACCGTGGAAAAAAGTGATGGATCTCTGCCGCTGCTGATTCCCATGAGTGAGGTGGCCGGACGCATGGCATCGCAGGAAGGGGCAAAGTACCTTGAAAAAGCACAGGGCGGACGCGGCGTGCTGCTGGGCGGAATTCCCGGCGTGCCACCCGCAAATGTTGTTGTGCTCGGCGGTGGAATTGTTGGTGTAAACGCGGCAAAGATTGCGGCAGGAATGGGCGCCACCACTACCATAATGGATATTAATATGAGCCGCCTGCGTTACCTTGATGACGTAATGGATAAAAACGTGAATACGATGTTTTCATCTGAGGCCAATATCCGGCGTATGCTGCCCGATGTTGATCTGATTATCGGGGCTGTGCTTAAGCCCGGGGCCAAGGCGCCGCACCTCATCACCCGCAAAATGCTGGGAGAAATGCGTGCCGGTACCGTATTGGTTGATGTAGCCATCGATCAGGGCGGCTGTTTCGAAACATCAAAACCCACCACCCACGACGATCCTATCTACATTGTTGATGATATTGTGCACTACTGCGTGGCTAATATGCCCGGTGCGGTTCCATATACATCAACTTTGGGGCTCACAAATGTTACCCTGCCATTTGCCATTGACCTTGCGAACAAAGGGTGGAAGCAGGCTGTAAAAGAAGATGATGAGCTCAAAAAGGGACTGAATATAGCCAAGGGCGATATCGTATATAAAGATGTGGCCGATGCGTTTGACATGCCTTCGAAAGACGTAGAAAGCGTACTTTAAATATTTCTGATAGCTTTATATCCGGGCCCCTGATGCGTAATGTGTTTGGGGCCTTTTTGTTTGGTACCATTAGCATTAATGGGCAGAGGTTAATAACTTGTGCATAACAAGTTTTGTATCATGGACGGTATCATATTATATTTTTCAGATAGTTATGGCACATTTTAACCGTAATATTTTATATGGGTAAAGTAATATCTGTAGCCAATCAAAAAGGCGGAGTGGGCAAAACAACCACGGCAATAAATTTGGCTGCAAGTTTAGCTGCAATAGAACATCCAACCTTAGTTATTGATACCGATCCTCAGAGTAATACCACCAGTGGATTGGGCATTGAAGCGCAAACGGTTTCAAATTCGGTGTATGAAATAATGGTAGGCGGCATTGATGCCGAAGACGCCATTCGCGAAACCGAACTCCCGTTTCTCGATCTTATTCCATCGCACATTAATCTTGTGGGTGCAGAAATTGAGATGATTGATCGGGAAAAGCGCGAGCGTATTCTCGAAAAAGCCATTGCCGACGTACGCGATAAGTATGATTTTGTGATAATCGATTGCCCGCCCTCACTAGGACTGCTGACGATTAATGCCCTCACGGCATCTGATTCAGTAATCATACCGGTACAGTGCGAATATTTTGCACTAGAAGGGCTGGGGCAGCTGTTGAATACCAT
>NNSL01000165.1 GCA_003123965.1 Balneolaceae bacterium SMO_bin1 | reverse complement strand
ATAATCAAACCGGATGCGGCTATAGCCACAAATGCAGTCAACCACTTGTTTTCGGTGCGCCCGTAGGCCAAGCTCCCGATTACAAGAAAAATTCCGCAAACCACGGCAAAAGCAAACCAGCTGTTTGTGAGAAGCATGTAGAGCGGTGCCCATGCTGCTTCCTCGCTTACAAACAGCGAATTAAATGAAAAATACAGCTGAGGAAATAAGTTCAGCAACAAGGTCCAGAACGCGGCCAGCACAAATGCCAGTGCCACTCCGCGCAACACCATAAAACCTACTGCTTTGTTAAACAGAAGTCCACGCTGCAGATAATCATAAACCGAGAGTTTTTGCGGCCAATACTGGCGGGTAATAGAATCACTGATAGCAAAAAGAACAAAAAAGCATATTGACGATATGGCCCCAAGTATGCCAATATTCAGAAATAGTATCACAGTTTCATCAAATGATACGTTGGCACTAAACGGATTCATGGAATCAAGCTGCACCAAAAACTGCGACACCGGAACAATTAATCCCATCACTACAGCCGCCACCAACGCGGCCTCGGTATCAATGGCACGCGAACGCATGCGAAAGAAGAAAATGATGATTCCCGCCAATGCTAAAAGGAGGATACTTATAAAATGGATTAATTGGAGACCTATTTGCGGGCCATTTGCCTGGCTTTCCGCGGGGTTATATGTAGATTGCAACCCAAGAAGCGCCCCGGTAGGTGCTACCGCCACGTTAATTTGCAGCTGTTGATCATAAACACCATCAACGGTTGAATATCGCACGTTGGCAGCATTTACAGAACCAATGCGCTGCACAAATACCGTATCCGGCTGCAGCTCGGCCCTATTCCAGCCTGTTTGTTGCAGATAAAAATCGGCCATGGCACGAGCATCATTCACTGAATGCCGATACGGAATGCCTTGCCTCAAATTAGTTCGGACTTCCGCTTCCGACTGTGGCTGATAGTCAGTGTAATTTCCGTGCTCTTTCTGCATATCAAAGTAAAGCATGCGGTTTAGCACCGAGTCAGAGAAAGCGGTCATGGTCTGCCCGCCGGTAGTATCAACCGAAGGAGTGATGACAGAGCTGAGCGCATACCTCTGCACATTATCATGCGGCAGGTGTTCGCCGGGGTTCACAAGGCTCATAAACTGTCCGTTTTCATCTATCCGGATGCGCAAGTCCGCTGAGCTTCCAAACTGTATCGGCCCGTTGCCATTGCCCTGTATGGTGTTCCCCTGCATTTCATTGTGGGTAAATGTGACCTCCCAGAAATATGGCTTAATGTTTTGATGTTCACTCTGCTGCAGCATGCTGGTAGCCTGTTGCCGTCCCAGTTTGTGCTGCAGACTGTCCAGCAATTGCCGGTTGCCAATAAAAGAGACCTCAGAAACGGTGTAATCGCCCAAGGTATACCCCAGTTCCGTCAGCCTGTCGGCTGCCTGCAGCTTAATATCCTCACTAGAATAGTCTATTTTTGCAGCACTGCGGGGATCTTGCTGTGGGTATTCCCAAAAGAACCAGATAGCAGCAAAAAGGGCTACCGCAAAAAGTATGTAGTGTTCTAAATTTCTGCCGCCGTCCATTAAATTTTAAGCATGCGTTAGGAAAAGTGAAATGTACAGAATTATGAGGAATAGTACGATGTTTGAGCCGTTAAGTTATGCAGTATTAAAAATCCGTATTTTGCGGTGAACTGTATGGCTCAAAAAACTTAAAAAAGGCTGAATCGAATCCTTACTTTATGTGTCTTATTGTTTTTGCTTTCAAAAATCATCCCGAATATGATCTGATTTTCGCCGCGAATCGGGACGAATTTTACGAACGCCCCACCCGAGAAGCTCAGTTCTGGGATGATTATCCGCAGCTGTTGGCCGGCAAAGATTTAAAATCGGGCGGCACTTGGCTGGGTATTAACCGGCGGGGAGAGTTCAGCGCACTCACCAACTACCGCGACCCGTCGATTCAACGAGAAGACCCACCCAGCAGAGGCCAAATTGTACTTGATTTCCTGACACAAAAAACAAATTCGAAATCGTTTTTAAAAAAATTGCATCAACAAAGCCAGGCCTTTATGGGTTTTAATGTTTTGGCGGGTTCTCCAGATCAACTGTATCACTATTCCAATCAGGAGAAAAAAGTAAACCGAGTAGAGCCGGGCCTGCACGGATTAAGCAATCATTTGTTAAATACGCCCTGGCCCAAAGTTGAGCGCGCAAAATCACGGCTCAAGCAAATACTTTCTGCCGATGAAGTGAATGAGGAAGCACTCTTTGACCTCTTGCAGGATGATACGGAAGCCACGCCTTCTACGCTCCCCGAAACCGGCATTCCCGATGAGCTAGAAAAAAAAGTATCACCTATTTTTATCAAAACTGACACGTATGGTACGCGCAGTTCAACCTTACTGCTAATTGACAAGGATGGTACTGTAACGTTTGAGGAGCGACGCTACGTACCGGGCACTGCTTCTGTAGATCAAGCCAAGCGGTACGAATTTGAAATATCAAAAAGCTAATCGATACGTGTATTAGCCGGTTCCTTTCCCTCCGGCGTATATTCCACGGGGTCAGGAATTTTGCCAAATGTATAAATTACACCCACGATAATGGCTATGCCAACCAGGTAAATGATCCACCAGGGAATGCCGGTTACCATTATGGCAATCAGTGCCAGGATGCTAATCACCCCAACAACCATGGCGTAAGGCAGCTGGGTATTTACATGCTCTACATGATCGCACTGTGTGGCTATAGAGCTCAAAATGGTGGTATCTGATATTGGAGAACAATGGTCGCCCCACACCGATCCGGCCAATACCGAACTTACACAGGCGTAAATAATTTCGAGCGTCATTTCGGTAGGCAAGCCTGAAGCGTTGCCAATTTCCCAAGCCAGCGGCACTACCAGTGGCATTAAAATTCCCATGGTTCCCCAGCTAGAGCCGGTAGCAAAAGCTGTCAGCGCTGACAGCACAAAGATAAGTGCGGGCAGCAAGTACGGATTCAAAGCATCACCAAAGACAGAAACAAGGTAATCGGCTGTACCAAGTTCTACCGTGACCGCGCTAAGGGCCCATGCCAGTACCAAAATGAGCAGTCCGTCGAACATGGTGTGCATACCGCTCATCATGCCTTCCAGTGTATCCTCTACGTTGAGCAATTTCTGAGTGAGCGTCATTATTATGGCAGCAGCAACCGAAAGCAGTCCACCCCAGAGCAGCGCCTTGTACGAATCGGCCGACTCAATAATGGCCTGAATGGAATCGCCCTCACCAGTTACAAACAGCCCGCCTAACGTACCAAATACCAGCACGGCGATAGGCAGCGCCGCGTTAATCCAGTGCGATTCATTCTGGTTCTCTTCATCTTTTTTGATCTTATCTTTCCACAAGTTATAGGTATCCAGCTTGGGATCGTGCTTGGCCTTGTACAGGTTGATACGCGCCTTGAGCATGGTGGCAAAATCGCGGCCCGACCAGGCGATAAGTATCACAAAAAGAATGGTGAAAAAAGCATAGAAATTATACGGAAGCGAATTGATGAATACCGCGTAGGCCGACTCATTGAACTCCGGCATTTTGCTCTGGGCGTCCGAAATAAAGCCCACCATGGCTCCAATCCAAGTACTAACCAGCGCGATGGTGGCCACCGGTGCAGCCGTAGCATCTACAAGATACGCCAGCTTGGCACGTGAAATACGCAGCTTATCGGTAAGCGGGCGCATGGTGTTACCCACCACCATGGTATTGGCATAATCATCAAAAAACACCACAAACCCCATGAGAGCCGTAACAAGCTGGCCCTGTACTTTTGTTTTAATGAACCGTGTAATGGCTTTAATAACCCCGCGCGTGCCCCCGTTTTCAGTGATAATACCCACCATACCACCAATCAACAGCGTAAAAATAATGATGCTCATGTGGCTTACATCGGCCGTAGCAGGCACGATGTAATCACTCAAGGTGGTGAAAAATGTGATAAAAATATTCTCGAACGTGAACCCAGCTGCCAGCAGCGCACCACACCAAATACCCAAGAATAATGCAAAAAGCACTTGGCGAAAAATCAGCGCAATGCCAATGGCTACAAGGGGCGGCAAAATGCTGGTCCATGATACCTCAGGAGATGCTTCGGCGGCTTGCTGCATCAGCCCGGCCGATTCGGCGGATACCATACCGGTACTCATCCATACAAAAAAAGCTGCCAGGCAGACCCCGAAAAAAATGATCCTTTTCTTCATTAAGCTAAATCGATTGGTATAAAACTTTTGCTAAGGATAAATAATTGATCAGTGAAAATACAATCTCTTCGCTTTTTTGCCACAACTAATTTTATAACCTGCAAAAGAAAGCCTGGCGGCCTCAATTGCTTTATAAACTTTTACAGATCAGATTTTGAATATTTTTTCGAACTGATAACTTACAATTCAGCTTTTTTCCACTAACAAAAACTCTCTAGCATGAATAAACGGTATTTAGTTTGGCTGCCGCTGCTGTGTGCAGGGCTACTTTTGCTGGCTCCTCACGTTCAGGCGCAGGATGACTACAGCAATTTTAACGATATGACCGAACGGCTACAGAACCTGGCCTCGGAATATGGTGACCTCACCAATTTGCAATCCTTGGCTAATTCGCCCGACGGGCATGAAATCTGGGCGTTGACTATTGGACAGGGCGATGTAGATCAGCATCCGGCCGTTGCCGTAATTGGCGGCGCCAACGGGGCCCATATCCTGGGCAGTGAATTGGCCGTTCAATTTGCCGAAGACCTGCTTGCGCGATCTGGCACCGACAGCGTGCAGACCCTGCTCAGCGAAACCACCTTTTACGTGATGCCGCGCATCAATCCCGATGCCACCGAACAATATTTCGCCGACCTGCGCTATGAGCGCCACGGCAATGCCACCGAAACCGACGAGGACCGTGACGGCGAATTCAATGAAGACCCGCCAGAAGACCTGAACGGCGATGGACTGATTACCATGATGCGCGTTTCCAACCTCACCGGCGATTATAGCACGCATGAAGATGAGCCGCGCGTGATGACCCAAATTGACACCAAGAATAACGTTGAAAATCGTTATCGGCTGCTGCCGGAAGGCCGCGATAATGACAACGATGAAGCCTACAATGAAGACGGGCCGGGCGGTGTCAATATCAACAAAAACTTTACGTTTGATTACCCGAGCTTTGAACCCGGTGCCGGTGAAAACATGGCATCACAGCCGGAAACCCGCGCCGTGCTCGACTTCCTTTTTGAGCAGGGCTGGAACGTATACGCTGTGGTTTCATTCGGACCTGAAAACAACCTATCCGATCCGCTCTCTTTCAATCGGGGCGGGGTTAGCCAGCGCGTGATAACCGGCTGGTACGAAGAAGACATTGCGTTAAATGAAACCGTTTCAGAGATGTACAACGAAACCATCTCCCTCACCGATGCGCCCAACGGGGAACCACAGCCCGGCGACCTATTCCAGTGGGCTTATTTTCACTACGGTCGGTTGAGCTTCAGCACCCCCGGCTGGTGGAC
>NNSL01000292.1 GCA_003123965.1 Balneolaceae bacterium SMO_bin1 | reverse complement strand
CTACCCGGAGCATTGGTGTAGATATTCCAGCCAATGAGATGGAAATTCATGATGAAGACGGTAATTCCTTAGGCGAAAATGAGCGAGGAGAAATTGTAATACGGGGCGTAAACGTGATGAAAGGATACTACAATAACAAAGAAGCCAATGAGAAAGCATTTAAGTATGGCTGGTTTCGCAGCGGAGATGAAGGGTTTTTTATTCGTGATGATTTTGATCGTAAGTTCTTTTTTATCACCGGGCGCCTCAAAGAGCTCATTATAAGGGGCGGGGTTAATCTGGCGCCACTAGAAATAGACGAGGTTATCAATAAAGCACCGGGCGTTAAGGCTGGTATCGCAGTTGGCTTTGAGAATGAATGGTATGGAGAGGAAGTAGGAGCCTATGTAAAACTTGAAGAAGGTGCCGAGCAAGATGAAGAGGCAATTATTGAGCATTGCCGTCAGCATCTGCCGTTTGCAAAGGCACCCAAAGTTGTAGTGTTTGGCGAACAGATTCCGGTCACATCAACCGGTAAATACCAGCGCAGAAAAGTGACACATCACTTCGAAGAATGGAGAGATACACAGTTCCGGGAGAATGAATAGTAACTGCGTTGTGAACTGCAGGTAGAAGATCAATGCTAGGGGCCTGATTTATATACCGAAAAAATAATAGCAATAAACCTTGCGCCTGTCTGCGTTATTAAATAAAGTATAAATAAATCATCGTGCAGTTGGCATATTTATAAATAAGCAGAGGCTATATGCAGAAAACTCAGCTCAGTATCGACCTTTTCACCCAAGTGCAGTCAGATTTAGAAGCCCGCCAGTATCGCGTGTTGGCAATTTTGCAGCATATTGGCAAGGAATTTCAGCTGAACCGTATTTACCCGCATTTGAGCCGTCTTGTAGAGATGTATCGTACGTTGAGCGATATCAGCAATCGGCTTAAAGATCTGCGCAACAAGTTTCCCAAACGCATTAAGAAAATTGATTTTGTAAATCAGGAAATTGAGCATGAAGTGGTATTCGTGGACGGATCGGACCTGCAGCAGGTAGAAGAGCTGATTGAGTGGGCGTTGCCGCACATTAAAGCCAAAATTGAGGAAGGCCAAACGATTTATGAATTTGTAAATGAGGAGATATCACTCGAGGAGGTAGGCATTATGCCCAGCTATATTGATGAGGGCTATCTTTTCGTGCCGGATAACGAAGCTTCAAAACTGCTGCTATTTCAGTATGAAGTATCGATTTTTAAGAGTGCCAAAGATAAATACCGATCACTTAAAACCCACTTTCTAAAGGCCCTTCAACAGGGCCATGCACTGCTTTCGCCCAACTCAATTAAGCTTGATTTGATTGAAGAATATAAAAAGTTGCCCAATCCGGCTACCTATTCGTTTCAAACCGAGCTCGACTTTCCGTTCAACCAAACAATTTTCCCCATCGTAAAACGGAAATTACTAAAGCAATTGGTGAACTGACTACTCACGCGCGACTGTCGACAATTGCCAACGTACAGCGCGATACGCACACCAATTTGCCTTTGGGGCTATGAATTTTGGTTTCCCAAACGTGAATTCTATTGCCCATGTGAACCGGTGTAGCCGTGCCGGTAACCGAAGTGCCTTTCTTCATTGCTCGAATATGGTTGGCATTAATTTCTACACCTACCGCCGTTTTTGATTCATCGTCGACGTTGAGCCATGCCCCGATGGAGGCCAACGTTTCGGCTAGTGCCACAGAGGCCCCGCCGTGTAAAATCCCGAACGGTTGAATCGTATTTTCATCAACCGGCATGGAAGCTTTTATTTCATCAGGCTTAAACGACTGGAATTTAATACCCAGCGCATGGCCCATATTCTGCGGCATACTGCCAAGAAAATGCTCAACTTTTTGGGTTACGGCTTCATCAATGTATATATCCATTGGGGTAACTTATTTAGATAATTGCTCGTTAAAAGATAATTAATATTTTGAATACCATCGTAAAAGTTTATAATTAAAAGAGTTAAATAACTTGTAACCAACGGGCTATTATTATGACGAAATACGAACCATCCACAATCCCATCCGCAGTTGGTGAAGGGATTTCCTCTTTCACTCAAGATGTAATGATTGCCACCAAGCGCAATGGCAACTGGGTGGAAATGGGCCGCGATGAGTTTTTAACAAAAGTACGCCACTTTGCCTTAGGGCTGTACGAGCTGGGGGTGCGAAAGGGCGATCGGGTGAGTCTGCATTCAGAAAACAGTGCCGAATGGCTTATCTGCGATCAGGCAATTCTATCCATTGGGGCTGTTGATGTACCCATTTACACAACTCAGCCCGGAGAGCAAATCAAGTATATCCTCGAAAATTCGGAAGCAAAGGTTCATATTGTTTCAACCGACGAGCTTTTTTCCGATACCAAGCCCATCATGAAAGGCATCGAAAATGTAAAGGCAGTAATCAGCATTTTTGGTTCGAAGCACGAGAAACTGCGTACCTTCGATGAAATTCTGAAAATGGGCAAGCAAAAAGAACAAGACGCCCCCAATTTATTTGATGAGTTGAAGGCAGATGTTGAGCCAGATCAGCTGGCTACGCTTATCTATACGTCTGGTACTACCGGTGACCCAAAAGGCGTTATGCTCACCCATAATAATATCGCTTCCAACTTGCTGGCATCACTTGAACGTGTTCCATTTGATGATGATCCGCAGTCCGGTGAGCGCATGCTTTCATACCTGCCGCTATCGCATGTTTTTGAGCGCATGATAACCTACATGTATTTAAGCATGGGCTATCCCATTTATTATATCGACGAGGTTGAGCAGATACGGGATGATTTTGACCACGTACAGCCTTTTTTCCTGGCTACCGTACCGCGACTTCTGGAGAAAATACATACAGGTATAAAAGTTAAAGGACAGGAAATGAGCGGGTTAAAAAAACGCCTGTACTATTGGGCCATTGATCTTGCAGGTGAATATGACCCTGAAAATCCGCCGTCGGGTTTGCATGCTCTCAAGCATAAATTTGCCGACAAGCTTGTGTATTCCAAAATTCGCGAACTTTTTGGTGGCAAGCTGCTTGGTTTTATCAGTGGCGGTGCCGCTTTATCACCCGATCTATTCCGTTTTTTCAATGCTATTGGCCTGTATTGTGGCCAGGGATATGGACTTACCGAAACTTCACCGGTGCTTTCAGTTACAGATACCGATCATATGCGCGTGGGTAGCTCGGGAACAGCACTCTCAAATGTTGAGCTCAAAATCAGTGAAGATGACAAGGAAATATTAGCCAAAGGGCCCAATATTATGCAGGGCTACTACAATAATGAAGAAAAAACAAAAGAAGTATTTACCGATGACGGCTGGTTCCGAACAGGTGATATTGGCAAGCTGGAAGACGGCTACCTTTTCATCACCGACCGCAAAAAATCAGTTTTCAAGCTTTCTACCGGTAAATATATTGCCCCGCAAATAATTGAAAACAAGCTTATCAATAGCGGGTATATCGACCAAGCTATGGTGATTGGTTATCAGCGTAAATTTTGTTCGGCATTAATTGTACCGAGCTACGATAATATTGAACGCCGCTTAAATGTGGGTTCGCATGGTGAGGACAACGATTTAAGCAAAAACAAAAAAGTCCGGGAACTTGTACAAAAAGAGGTCAATAAAGTGAATCGAGAGCTTTCGCCATGGGAAACAGTGAAACAGTTTGTTCTTTTGGCAGAGCCTTTCACCATAGAGTCGGGTGAGCTTACCCCTACACAAAAAACCAAGCGACCGGTGATTACCGAACGCTATGCTGAAGAGATTGATTCTATGTATGCGGATGAAAAAGACGAGCAGGAATAACCATTTATATCTGCATTGTGAGAGTTTAGTAGAAAATTTCTGAATTTAAATTGGAGTGAATTTCATGCCAAAGAATAAATATTCAATTCGCAAAGTAGCCATTCTGGGATCAGGGACTATGGGCAGCCAAATTGCCGCACACTGCGTTAATGCCGGTTTGGAGGTTTGGCTCCTTGATTTAAAAGATGAGGGCGAAAATCCCAATAAAACCGTTCTGGAGAACATAAATAAACTCCGGAAAATGAATCCCAATCCCTTGGGTTTACCAGAATATGCCGATCGTATTCATCCGGGCAACTTCGAAGACGACCTTGAAGAAGTTGTAAGTAAGGTTGATTGGGTTTGCGAGGCTATCATCGAGAAAATGGATGTTAAACAGGAAATGATGGCCGATATTGAAGAGGCTCGGCGTGATCACACGATCGTATCATCTAACACTTCCGGTTTGCCGATTGGTGAAATTAGCGAAAACTGTTCGGATGATTTCCAGGCCCATTTTCTGGGCACCCACTTTTTTAACCCGCCGCGCTACATGAAGCTGCTTGAAGTGATCCCTACTGAAAGCACATCTGAGAATGTAACCAAATTTATGTCGCGTTTCTGTGAGAAAACGCTGGGCAAAGGCGTGGTGCAAGCCAAAGACACCCCGAATTTTATTGCCAACCGCATTGGAATCTTTTCAATGGCCAGCATCATGCCGTACTTCTTTGACGGCACCTTTCGCGCGGAAGAAATCGATTTTTTAACAGGCACGCTCACCGGATATTCGAAGGCAGCCACATTCCGCACCGCTGATATGTCGGGTTTGGATATCATTCATCACGTTGCAAAAAACCTTTACCCGGCCATTCCGGCTGATGAACGACGTGAGGTTTTCAAGCTCCCCGATGCATTTTCAAAGATGGTAGAGCAAGGGAAGCTGGGCAACAAAGCCGGCGAAGGATTCTATAAAAAGGTACGGACCCAAGAAGGCAAAGAATATAAGGTTATTGATCCCGAATCATTTGAATATGAATCACAGATCGATCCGGAATTTGAAAGTGCCAAAAAAGCTAAAAAAGAGCATGACTCTTCAGAAGACCGCCTGAAATTTATGGTGAACCAAGATGATAAAGCCGGTGAGTTCCTATGGACTATTCACTGCGACTTGCTGCTCTACTCGGCAAACCGCATTCCCGAAATTACAGATTCGCTGGAATCCATCGACCGTGCAATGAAATGGGGATTCAACTGGGAGTTGGGCCCGTTTGAGCGATGGGATGCCATTGGCGTGCGAGAGTCAGTGAAACGTATGAGAAGTGAAGGTCGTGAAGTTCCTGATTCGGTTATGCGTATGCTGGATTCCGGCCGTGATCAATTTTATGACAAAGAAAATGGCACGGTTTATAACTTGGCGTCCGGTGAGGTAGAACCGCTGAGTCCGCCGGCCAAAGGGGCCATTACGGTATCATCGTTAAAGTCTGAAGGAAAAGAAGTAATGGGCAATGAGAGTGCTGGGCTCTATGATCTCGGTGATGGCGTAGCGTTGTTTGAATTCCGTACGCGAAAATATACGCTGGGAATGGAGCTGGTGCAAACGCTTCAAAAAGCCTGCGAAATAGTTCAGCAAGAATTTGATGCCCTGGTGATAAGTCATGATGGTGATAATTTTACCTATGGTGCGAATCTCATGGAAGCGATGGGCGCTTGGAAACAGGGAGAAAAAGAACAGG
>NNSL01000226.1 GCA_003123965.1 Balneolaceae bacterium SMO_bin1 | reverse complement strand
GCAGGCCAAAACCTAGTAAATACACTGCCCAATCACCTAACTGGAGCTGAAGTGCGGCAGCCAACTCTTCAAATGAAAATGACCCTGAGATAGATGCACCAACAATGAGTACTGCTGCCGAAACAATACCACCCAAAATAATTGCCAGCGACAGGCTAAAACGCATTTCACGCAGTGATTGGGTGTGAGCCAATCCCGAACCTAAAAATAGGTTGTACGGTACCACGGTGGTGCCAAGCAGTCCCAATATCAGTACATCACCGCCCGAGGGGAACGACGGTATTAAGCTCCCGGATAATATATCACCAATTGGAGGTTGTAGTATAAAAGCTGTGCTAACGAAACAGATACCCATAAAAGCCACCACAACTCCCATAATGTTGGCAATGAGTCGAACAGAGCCAAACCATAACAAAAGGCCTGCTGCGCAGCCAATTACAAGCGTTAAAAACACGGGATTTATATTCAGTACGAGCATGCCGCCTGCCACCGCGCCTAATATATTACCCGTTTCATACGCCGCACACCCAAAAACGATGGAGCCGATAATTAACAGGGTGATAGCAGTGCCCCCTTTGCGCATTCTAAAATAGTTTTTAAGTATATCCCCTAAATTATTATCGGTTGCTAAACGAAGGCGGGCACTAGCCTCCTGCAACACTATGCATGCAATAATTGAAAATATAAGCGCCCACAGTAATTGATAACCAAAGCCAGCACCGGCTGAAGCCGCTGTGGTGATGGTGCCGGGACCTATGAAAGCCGCTGAAATAATTGCCCAAAAAAATATATTTGTCAGCCGTTTGTTCATTACCTACCTGTTGATATTTTTACATTATTTTTTTATCAAGGGCTTCTCCAAAACCTCCTCCACCCGGGGTGAATAATATGAACCGGTCACCCGTCTCGAGATCACAGCTATCGGCCGGAGAGAGCTCAATTTGGTCACCATTTTTACGGATTACTTTTTGCCGACCTACCTTTCCCGGTTCTGCTCCCCGCTGCGCATAGGGTGCCTGGCGGCGATGCTGCGTCAAAACTGATAGTTCAACCGGTTCTAAAAAAGTTATATCCCGGATAATGCCCTCACCTCCTTTCCGTTTACCCCGGCCACCGGAATTCTTACGAATTTGATATCTGTTCAGGTGCACGGGATATCGTTGCTCAAAAATTTCCGGATCGGTTCCACGGGTGTTAGTCATGTGCTGGTGCACGGCGTCGGCACCGTCAAACTCGGGACCGGCCCCGCTCCCACCACCTACCGTTTCGTAGTATCCGAAGCTATCATTTCCAAATAACACATTATTCATCGTTCCTTGGCCACAGGCAATGCGTTCAAATGGTTTCAGCAGCGTATCGGTAAGACGCTGGCTAATTTCCACGTTGCCGCCCACAACGGCGGGGCAATCCTCGGGCCGTGCTCCAAAAGTTGGATTAAGCAGGCTTTCCGGCAATTTCACCGAAACGGGTTTCATCAAACCTTCATTAAGCGGTATAGGCTCATTGACGAGCACCCGAAGCACATACATTATTACGCTATTAACAATGGCCGGAGTGGCATTTAAATTTGTGGGATGAACATCGCCCGTTCCCTCAAAATCAATTTCCAGCGTGCTGTCACGTATCGTCCATTTGCAACACAGTGGCGTATTGTCATCCAGCAGTTCTTTCGACTCATAAACGCCATTCGCCATATCTTTGATAGTTGAACGCATCAGCTCAGCCGCCCGGTCTTTCAATGCATTCATATAATACTGAACCTTTGCAAGTCTATGTTCCCGGACCAGCGCTCGCAACGCTTCGCCCCCCTGCTGATTGGCCGCTAACTGGGCTTGAAGATCAGCGATATTTTCTTGCACATTACGCGTAGGATATGGCCCTTCAGTTAGAAGTTGCCTGATTGCTTCAAACTGCGATTCACCCGCTTTTATAAGATGCATGGGCGGAATTACCACGCCCTCTTCCGCCAAGGTGGTTGCAGCCGGCGGCATGGAGCCCGGCCTTGTTCCGCCTATTTCGGCATGATGGGCACGATTAGCGACGTAGCCCGCCAGCTCGTTCTGGTCGGTAAACACCGGGCTAATTAAGGTTACGTCCGGTAAATGTGAACCCCCAAATGCAGGATGATTTGTTACCACAACATCCCCGGGCTGCATTTCAACTTCCTCCATCACGCTGCGCACACATAACCCCAGCGCTCCCAAATGAACCGGAATATGCGGGGCGTTTACCACAAGTTCTCCCCTCGGATTTAACAGTGCACACGAAAAATCCTGCCGCTCTTTTACATTCACCGATAAGGCCGTGCGCTGCAGCATTTCACCCATTTTTTCGGCTATAGATGTAAAGCGATTTGTGAAAAGTTCGAGTTCTACAACTTCAGTCCGGTTTCTTTTTTTCTGCTCAGCCAATTCCGTTTGTTGATTGAGAACAAGCGATCCACTGGCACGGATTTCCGCGTTCCATCCCGGTTCAACTAAAATGGTACTATAGGGATCCAGGATAAGGGCGGGCCCGTTTAGCTGCCCCTCACGAGGTATATCATCACGCCTGTAAACAGGTGTTGAAAGCGTTTCAGATTTGTATAAAATATTTTTCCTGCCAATTTCGTGCGCTTTGGTCTTCTTGGTTTTCCCCTTTTTTTGAGTGGCTTGATACTCGGAATCCGTGGAAACAACCACCCGCAGTGACTCTACCTCAATCTGCGGTTGATCGACCCAATGCCCGTACCGCCCGCGATACACGTTCTCAAATTTTCGAGCAATATCCGTGTTCGTATTGTACTTTATTTCGAGTGTGGATTCTTGGTCTTGTAGCCGTAAAAAAAGCGCTTTCCGCCGAACCTTCAGCCTCTGGTCATACCCTTGGGATGCAAGTTCATTGAAGGCTCTTTCAGTTAAATCATCAAATAAATCCGGAATTTGTGACGCAGTTACTTCCAGCGGTTTAAGAAGCTGCCGTTCCTCAAAATGCTCAACCTCGGCGCTGCCAAGTCCACGTGCGCTCAAAAGGCCGGCATCACCTGGAATAACGATCGATTTCATTTGCAGCTGGCGGGCAATAGCACAGCAGTGCTGGGCCCCGGCTCCACCGAACGACACCAACGCGTATTCTTTGGGATCGTATCCTTTCCGGAGGGAAATTTTCTTGATAGCCTCTGCCATGCGCTGATTGGCAATATCCAAAAATCCCTCAATAAGGGTTTGCTGCGATATGCTTCGATCAATGTTATCAGCCACAGATACCAGCGCTTTTTGGGCAGCGTCAATATCAATCGGAATGTGGAAGTTGCGTTCATCTAGTCTGCCGGCAAGCAAGTTAATATCGGTAACAGTAAGTGGTCCACCCGCACCATAGCAGGCAGGGCCAGGCGATGCACCTGCGCTTTGTGGACCTACCCGCAAGCTGTGTCCATCGAACCAACAAACCGAACCGCCCCCTGCAGCTACCGTTTCTACCGAAACAGCTGGAGCCATTAACTGCGCATCGCCCACATGGTGTTCAAATACGTATTCAAAGTCCCCTTTATAGCGCGATACATCGGTACT
Organism: Balneolaceae bacterium SMO_bin1; assembly: GCA_003123965.1. The sequence continues at coordinate 2,034 of NNSL01000226.1, read as the reverse complement.
TGTACCCCCCATATCAAACGAAATAATGTTTTCAAAACCGGCTTCTTTGCCCATAGCTGCCGCCCCAACAACGCCTGCGGCCGGTCCGCTGAGCAAACCATCTTTGGGCGTAAACCGGCTGCTTTCCTTCAAACCTCCGGCGCTTGTCATGACCAGCAAACGTCCTTTCTTCATTACTTTTTTTACCCCGCCAAGATAGTCCTGCAGCACGGGCGCCAAATATGCATTCACGAGCGTAGTTTGCGCCCGAGGTAGGATTTTCACGAAATCACTCAGCTCTGAAGAAATGGACACATATTTGAGTCCTTTCTGCCGAAGCCAATGGCCCACTTTTTTCTCGTGTTGATTATTCTGATGGCTGTTCATGGTAACAACCGCGGCCGACTGTATACCGTTATTGAGCAATTCGGGCACCTGCTGCTCGAGGTTCGCCATGGAAAGCGACTGAACAATATCACCGGAAGCGCCTATCCGTTCTTCAACCTCAAATACAGACTCATACAAAGACGGGGGTTTTTCAATATTTAGCGCAAATAGATCGGGGCGCTGCTGGTTCCCGATCTTCAATAAGTCGGCAAACCCCTTGGTGATAAAAAGAGCCGTAGGAGCACCATTTCGCTCAAGCAGCGCATTAGTACCGCGCGTTGTTGCTAACCGCAGGTTAACCGGCGGCAAAGGATCTTCCAGCGGTGTTTGCGTGATAAGCCGAGCTGCTAAAACCGGAGCCTCTTCCGGTGACATAAGCTCAAACGAGGATCCTTCCCAATTGGCTCTTGCAATATCTTGTGATAAGACCAGGGTATTTGCTGCGGAATTAAATTGAATAACCTGTGATTTGGCATGATCTGCTTGCAGCATCCGAAATGCGAACCCATTCAAAAAGTCATCAGGGGCATCCCAGTCAGTCTCAATTTCTATTTCTCTACCTGACTTTAATACTGCTAACGTGCCGCGTAAACCACTGCTGCTCAGTACCTTTACGCGATACTCCTGCCCTTGTGGATCAATTCCAATACAATCTGTAAAGGTTCCGCCCGTATCAACCCAAATATTCCAGCTCTTATCCCGACTCAAGAATTCCGTTTTTTTAATTTTGGTGATATAAAAAATGGAGCCCACGGTTACATAGACTCCATTGCTCAACGCAGCGCTATGCTGTGTCTACCATCACTGAGTATTTTTCATTGTTGGAAATTCATCCATAGCAGCACCATATAAAACATTAAATATCAGCTTATATGTTGCACGTGGCTGCCCGCGAAATTGAGGTCGAAAGCCGAAAAGAATAATTTGCCCGTCTCCATACGCAACATTCATCATTGCAGCTTTACCGGCAATATACCGGTCAGCGCCCATGGCCCAGCCGCTCATAAGCAGATCGTCTTCGGCGTAGCGGGTGATGATTTCAACCTCCGGTTCTGGTGCATCGGCGATGTCCTCCACGCCGCCTTCGCCAGTGGTATCCTGCTCAAACACCTCAAAAGCACGGCTTCGCGAGAACGATGCCGCCACTGTATCCTGCATGCCATGAGCCAGCGGATGAGCAGTTTCTATATTCATACGAATTAAGGAGCCCGGAATAAAGAACTGGCTGCTTGAAAGGCCCTCAGTTACATTGCGAACCGGTAATCCAAATTGTTGAATGGCAAAGTCGCTGGCTGAATCAAAGGTAAGAAGCGTACCCCCGTTTTTCACATAATTGCTGAGCGCTGCGGCCCCCTCCAAACCTATGCCGCCTGTATATTTTTCCGGCATTTCCATTTCGTCATAGCCGTGTAAAATACCCTGCGGCCACTGATCGGGAATGATGATGGCATCGTATTGCGATAAATCATCACCTTGGATATTTGCATCATGCAGGGTATCAACCGCAAAGTTGTAATTTTTCTTGATCACCCAGCGGGTCCACCCTTCATCTTTGTTAGCTATCCACGATTTATACAGGCCCACCTTCGGTAAATCGAGCGATGCAAGCGTTTCTTGCTCCGGCTGTTGGTTGATGGCAGTAAATTCAAGACCCAGGCTATCCGCTAA
>NNSL01000184.1 GCA_003123965.1 Balneolaceae bacterium SMO_bin1 | reverse complement strand
CGGTTGCCGCCAAACGAAGTTGCGGTGAGCGTAAGCGCCAGCCGGTCGCCATTGCGTTCAACAATGCGGTAATAATTGCTGATGGCAATATCGGTGGGGCTGTTTTGGAAGGCCAGAAACCGGGGGGATTCGATAGCATTTGCGGGTGCAAAAAAGGCGTCCAACGTTGGGGTGATCCAGTTGCGTAGCGCCGGGGCCGCATTTTGACCGGCGAAGCCACGCTGCTGCCAGTAGCTGAAATCGCGATTGGGAAATTCGGGTTCTGGCAGTTCGTCTGGAATACCGTTGAGCGGGGTCACCGATTCGTCCTCAATTTTAAACCATGCATCGGCCTGCCCGTTGGTCATCAGTAAAAAGGGCGCGGAGACCTTTTGATTATAGCGGGCAATTTGCTCGGCGGTTTTGCCGGAAAGTTTAATGTTCTCGGCTTTGCATTCGATCAGCAAAAAGGGATGGAAATCATCGGTGTAGCATATCAGGTCCGTGCGGTGCTTGGCCTGTTTTTGGGGCAGGTCAATGGCTTCTTCGGTAGAGATGCGGTGCTTCGACCAGCCGCTGTGCAGCAGGTATTCGAGCACGCGCAGCCGCACGCGCTCTTCGGGCAGGTTTTTCAGGGCTTTGCGCTGAATGGGGTTCCAGAGCATCCTTTGCCCGTCCCGCCATTTTATTTGCGGATAATGTCCGGCGGCGATGTTGTTTAGCTGATCCAAGAATCCAGAACCTTAGTTAATTTTCATAAATACAAATGCCGGACCGAAGCCCGGCATCACAAAATATAGAAAACAGTTGATAAAAATTAACTAGTCGGCTTTTTCAGCATCAATCTGCTTGTTGATGAGCAGCTGCTGCCCGATGGAGACCACGTTGTAAACGAGGTAATAGAGGCTGAGTCCCGCCGCAAAGTTGTTGAACACAAACAGCAGCATAATGGGCAGGAAGTACTGCATCATTTTGCCTACGCCGGCCGCGCCTGCAGGTCCACCGCCACCACCGCTCATGCCGCCGGTAAGCCGGGTCTGGAACACCATGGCCACGGTCATCAACAGCACAAAACCGGCCAACTGATCACCGAGAAACGGAATTTCGAAAGGCAGAGAAAGAATGTAGTCGGGAGCCGAAAGGTCGTTGGCCCATAAAACTCTTCCTGCCGGATGAGAATACTGTTCTGGAAAAAGCGCCAGAGGGTAATCAAAATGGGCAGCTGCAGCAGGTTGGGTAGGCATCCGCCAAGCGGATTTACGCCGGCCTCCTTGTAGAGCTTCATAGTGGCTTCCTGCTGCTTTTTCGGATCGTCCTCGTACTTTTCCTGGATCTCCTTCATTTTCGGCTGCAGGTCTTTCATGGCCGCCATACTCCGGTAGCTTTTCTTGGTAAGCGGGTACAGCACCATTTTAACCATAAAGCCAAACAGGATGATGCAGAGGCCAATGCTCATGTAATCACCGAAGAAGTCGAAGAAGGGTAGAATCACCCATCGTACCAGCGGATCGGCAAACCAGCGCGTCCACGAGTAGCCCACATCCACCATGCCGTAGGCGCTTTCTGAATAATTTTCGAGGGTGTTATAGGCCAGCGGACCTACATAAAGATTATACGAGGCCGTTTGGTCATCGGGGATTCGTGTTTGCAAATATGTTTGGTAGCGGTGATTGGAAACGGCCTGGTTGCCGGCTTCACTCACTTCGCCGATCAGCAGAGCGCCTTCGGTGGGGTCATCTGATTTGATGATTTGCGTAAAAAACTTGGTGCGCGATGCCACCCAGTCGATGGAGCCGTTGTAGGTTTCTTCCTGACGGCCCGTTTCACTGAGCAAGAGCTGAAGGCGCTCGCCGCCGGTGTAGGCATAGGCCGAGGTCAGGTTGGCATCCTGCTGCCGGTCTTTTTCCGTGAGGCGCAGCTGCGACGCCCACCCAAACTCAATATTTTGGCCAATAATATCCTGGTTGAGGCCTTCAAAAGTAATATCCAGGCCAATTTGGTATGAGTCGGCATTAAAAGTGTACTCATAAATTATGCGCTGATTTTCGCTCACATTCAGCGCATAGCGCAGCGTTTGGGTTTCGCCTTCCTGCAACTGCAGCGTGGAATCAGAGGTCAGCTGTTCAAAAACGAGCTGGTTGGTTTCTACGCTGTAATTTTGGGTAGTAAGAAATCCGAGCGTGTAGGCCGAACGCGTGGTGTCACGGATGATCTGGATCATCTGATCATCCCAGGTTTTGTGCTGTTTCAGCGTAAACATTGCCGGCCCGGCACCTACATTGGTAAATGTAGTTTCATACAAAGGCGTACTGATAATTACCTGTGATGTATCACTTTGGCTGGCTTGGCTGAACATGCCCATTTGCGGGGCGGCATCATCCTGGGATCCCGTAATTTGCGCTCCGGTTTCGTCAGTGTCCGTATCAGCAGTGTCGGTGGTTGAGGGCTGTTCCTGCAGGGCTTGCAGCGAGTCAGCACGTGCTTGCGCAGCGGCTATGCTGTCTTGGCGCGCTTGTTCGGCCTGACGGCGCTGCAATTCTTCTTCGCTGGGCATGCTTACGTACGCCCAGGCAATCATCACGATAAATATTAAAACTAAGCCGGTTACTGTATTACGATCCAAAAGTAAATCCTTGGTGGTTTATTGCGATTTTGATTCTTGGTTGGGCACCGGGTCGTAGCCGCCTTTGCTCCATGGGTGGCAGCGCAAAACACGTTTGATGCTAAGCCATGTGCCTTTAAGGGCTCCGTGTTTTTTTAGTGCCTCTAAGCTATACTGACTGCAGGTAGGGTGATATCTGCAACTTTTTGGTAGGTAGGGCGAAATGCCAACTTGATATAAGCGAACTAAACCGATGAGTAGATATTTCATAGGTCAAAAGTGGAATGCACATCATTGGTCGCGCGAGCCAGCAGGGCAACGACTTCTTTTTCGGCGGTTGTAAAGTCCATTTCAACAGTTTTTGCGATAAGTACGCCGTGGAAACCTACTGAGGCAGCTGTTAGTGCAGCTGATAACGGATGTCGATTCAGGCGATAGGCCTCTTTGAGCAGCCGTTTGGTGCGGTTGCGCTTTGTTGCCGGACCCAGCCGCTTTGCTGTAATAAAACCCATTTTGCAATCGGCACTGCTGCCCGGAAATATTCTGAATCGTATGCTGACGCAGCGTTCAGAATAAACAGTAGCCGAACCCTCAAAGAGGCGCTTAAAATTTGTGCGCCCCCGCAGGATATCGGCTTTTGGTAAACCAAACGTTTTATTGGCGGATGAAGCGTGGTTACTTCGGTCCTTTTTCATTACTTACTGTTAACTTGTGGCGTCCTTTGCTGCGACGTCGTTTCAGTACTTTTTTACCGTTCTTGCTGCTGTTACGCTTGCGAAATCCGTGCTTGTTTTTTCGCTTTCTGTTACTTGGTTGATAAGTGCGTTTCATAATATATCAACGTTTTTATGAAAAAATTCTGATTACTAGATAGACTTTGATGATAAGAAAAATTCCGGACAATAAGAACTCCTTTTTAAGGGTTTGTTAAGTGGTAGGCAATTTGTCGATAATCGTTTAATAAAGTTGAACAGACAGGCAGTAAGCCGTATTTTAATTAATTCCTTTTAATTACAGTGTTACCTCCATTATATGTTAGACGCAGTTACTAATTTTCTCACCAAAATTTTCGGATCCAAGCGCGAGCGAGACGTAAAGCAGCTCTGGCCCGTTGTAGAAAAAATTAAATCACACGAGGATGAAATTAAAGCCCTCTCGGATGATGAGCTCCGGCAGCGTACCGAAGATTTTAAGCAGCGCCTGCGCGATGCCACCGCAGAAATTGATGAAGATATTGAAGAGGTAAAGCGCCGCATAAATGACAATAATGAAGAGTTGACCGTAGCTGAGCACCGGGCGCTCACCGAAGAACTTGAAGACCTTGAAGATGAATGGCTGGACGTTATTGAAGACGAGCTAGAAGATATGCTGCCCGAGGCGTTCGCCGTATTGAAAGATACCTGCCGCCGATTTGTAGGCGAAAAATGGAAGGTAGCCGGCAGCGAAATTGAATGGGATATGATCCCTTACGATGTGCAGCTGCTGGGCGCGGTAGCCATGCACCAGGGCAGTATCGCCGAAATGAAAACGGGTGAAGGTAAAACGCTGGCCGCTATTATGCCGGCCTATTTGAATGCACTGGTGGGCCGCGGCGTGCATATTGTAACGGTGAATGATTATCTGGCCAAGCGTGACGCTGAATGGAACGAACCCATTTTCAACTTTCACGGGCTGGAGGTCGATTGCATTGACAAATACAAGCCCAACTCCCAGCAGCGCCGGGAAGCATATAAAGCTGATATTACCTATGGAACCAACAACGAATTCGGCTTCGACTACCTGCGCGATAACATGGTCATCAACTCCGACCAGCTGGTGCAGGGCCATCACCACTTTACCATTGTGGATGAAATTGACTCTATTCTGATTGACGAAGCCCGTACGCCTCTCATTATCTCGGGTCCTGTTCCGCAAGATACACAGTCCGAAAAGTATGAGGAGCTGAAGCCGCGGGTTGAGTCGCTGGTGAAAGCCCAGAAAAAACTGGTAGCATCTCTGGTACAAAAAGGTAAGCAATTACTTGAAGAGGGCAACGAAGAAGAAGCAGGTCTGGCGTTGTTCCGTGCACAGCGCGGTTTCCCAAAGAACAAGCAGTTCCGTAAAATGATGCAGGACCCCGCCCAGCAACGGCTCGTACAGCGTACAGAATCCTTTTATCTGCAGGATAACGCCCGCCGCCTGCCCGAAGCTGATAAAGAGCTGTACTACGCGGTTGATATGAAGATGAACAGTATTGAATTGACTGAAAAAGGACGCGATTTCATCACCAAAACCGACGAAGATGAAGAGTTTTTTGTGATTCCCGACCTGGGCACGGAAACCACCAATATTGATGAAGAAATTGATGAGCTCCAGAAGCAGAAAATAGAAGAAATCAAAAATGAAGAGGAGTTCAGTGAGGATTACAAGGAAAAGAAGATTGAAGAAACCAAGCAGGAGATAAAAGAGGAGCGCGAACGGCGTTTCAGCGAGCTGCACCGATTATTTGCCGAGCGCAGCGATCGTATCCACACCGTGAACCAGCTGCTTAAAGCATACACGCTTTTTGAGCGTGAGGAAGAGTACATTGTGCAAGACGGCAAAGTACAGATCGTAGATGAACACACCGGCCGTGTGCTTTCCGGCCGCCGCTATTCTGATGGACTGCACCAGGCTATTGAGGCGAAAGAAAGTGTGAATGTGGAAGCCTCTACGCAGACCTACGCCACTATTACGCTACAGAACTATTTCCGAATGTATCACAAATTGGCGGGTATGACCGGTACGGCCGCTACCGAGGAAGGTGAATTTGACGAAATTTATGATCTGGACGTCAAAGTTATTCCTACCAATGAGCCGGTAATTCGCGATGACAAAGAAGACCTGGTGTTCCGCACTAAGCGTGAGAAGTATAATGCAGCCATTGAGAAGATTCGTGAGTACCACGAAAAAGGGCAGCCGGTGCTGGTGGGTACCACCAGCGTAGATGTTTCTGAAACGCTTAGCCGTATGCTTAAGCGACAAAACATTCCGCACAACGTGTTGAACGCCAAGCAGCACAAGCGCGAAAGCGAAATTGTAGAGCAGGCGGG
>NNSL01000294.1 GCA_003123965.1 Balneolaceae bacterium SMO_bin1 | reverse complement strand
CCACGTAGATGATCCGAACTGGCAAATGCAGCACGAGCTTGATTACTGGATGCAGGTTGAACGGTTGGCAAATGATGCTGATTGGTTACAGAAGCTAGGTCGTTTATACGTGCTTCAAGTAGAACGTACACTTACTCCATTTAAAAAGAATTGGGTTGAAACACTCAAAATTTTATTAGATCTGGATGCGTAAAAAACGCCCCATAATTGTGGTAACGGGTCCTGAAAAAGGAGGGCTTGCTGCCTGGTGGTTTACCGCAGCGGCCGTATGGCTGCAGGGTGGAAGCCCTGTTCGCGTGCACCCGCAGCAGCCACGCCCCGATGTTACCCCTGACGGATTGATTTTAGGTGGGGGTGCCGACATTAGTCCGGATCGCTATGGTGAACTCCTGCAGGAAAAGAATACGGCGAAATCGCCAGATAAAGGTCTGTTTCCGTGGTTGGTTCGCATACTGTCGGCGCTGATATATCCCGTGCTATTTTTATTGCGCAATACAATTTCGGCGAAAGAAACTGGAACTGATAAAGCAAGAGATGAGCTGGAGTTTGCTTTGCTAAGGGATGCCTGCAAGCGAAATATTCCCGTTCTGGGTATTTGCAGGGGGGCTCAATTAATAAATGTGCATTTTGGGGGGAGTCTTCACCAGGATATCAGCGGCTTTTATTCCGAGGTGCCCAAGGTGCACACGGTATGGCCCCGCAAAACAGTTGTGCTCAATAAAAAAAGTACGCTTTATGCGGTAATGAACACTGCCAAGGCACCGGTAAATGCACTTCACTATCAGGCTGTGAATACTCTTGGCGATGCACTAATTGTAACGGCACGAGAAGAAAATGGAATTATTCAAGGTGTAGAACACCCCGGATTTGATTATCTGCTGGGTGTACAATGGCATCCCGAATATATGCCGCAGGTGGCCGAGCAACGTAAGATATTCCGGACCCTGGTTATCAAAGCAGAAGGGCAGAAGTTATCCTGATAGCTACCCTTGGAGTTATACATCCATTTTATAATCTACAAAACGGCGCTCTTCTATTACTGAATTGATAAACTTAAGCGCTTTTTTGTGGTGATCATTTCGCGTGTACATCGTGTAATCGAGTTCCGTCTCAAAATCAGATATAAGCACCACATCCCATGCAGTTCCGGCTTCTTCGTCATCGTCGGTAATATTAATTCCTACTTCCACATTCTTAATCTCATCAATATTAATTTTCAGGCCTTCGAGAATCAGCTTCATTTTTTCGGCGTTCTTTTGTTTAGAAGCACCTTCGGCCTCATCTTTGAGCTTCCACATAACTACATGGCGAATCATAAGTATCTCCTATGTTAATTTTTTAAGGTGTGCAGATTAAATTGGCTTATATCACCAACAATACATTTCTAAATAACTTTATGCAACCTTATTCACTAAATGAAATAAATTGAATAAAAAAGCCCATTTCTATAACTCAGCAAAACTATTACAATCTATTTTAATTATGCTTATGTTGATGCATTATAAATTACTGTTTTTACAGGTTCTTGAACGATTTTTTAACGAATAATGATTATTTTTGCTCTCAATAAAAGTTGAACTTACAAAACCGGAAAAGCAATATGAGTAAGCCACTGAATGTCACCCAAAAACTAATAAAAAGTCACTTGGTTGATGGCAAAATGGAACCCGGTGAGGAAATCGGGTTGAAAATTGACCAAACCCTCACCCAGGATGCCACCGGAACAATGGTGATGCTGGAACTGGAAGCCATGGAGCTAGATGAAGCCCAGACCGAAGTATCATGTCAATACGTTGATCACAACCTGCTGCAAACCGATTTTAAAAATCCTGATGATCACGTATTTCTGCGGTCAGCGGCCGAAAAGTTTGGTCTCTGGTTCAGCCGGCCAGGCAATGGAGTAAGTCACCCTATTGAAACTGAACGTTTTGCTATTCCGGGAAAAACATTGGCGGGATCTGACAGCCATACCCCGGCATCGGGTTGTATGGGCATGCTGGCTATTGGCTCGGGTGGACTTGATGTTGCTTTTGCCATTGCCGGTGAACCGCTCTACCTGAAAATGCCAAAAGTGCTTGGTGTGGAAATTAAAGGTTCGCTGCCCGACTGGACTAGCGCTAAAGATGTTGTGCTCGAAATGCTGCGCCGCTATGATGTTGACGGTGCTACAGGCTACGTAATTGAATATTTTGGCGAAGGGTTGAAGAATCTTTCCACTATGGATCGCCACGTAATCGCCAACATGGGAACAGAAATGGGCGCGACAAGTACCGTGTTCCCCGCTGATGATGAAGTACGCAGGTTCATGAAGTCGCAGGGGCGCGAAGATGAATTTGTTGAGCTCCTCGCTGATGAAGGGGCTGAATATGACAAGTACGAAGAACTTATTCTTGATGATGTAGAACCGCTTATTGCGCTGCCCAGCAGCCCGGGCAATGTAGTTCCGGTTCGTGAAGTGGAAGGGCAAGATATTTATCAATCGTATGTGGGCTCATCTGCTAATCCGGGATACCGCGATTTCTGGATGGCTGGCGAAATTGTAAAAGGCCGCACCGTTCACGAAGATGTATCCTGGGATATTAACCCTACATCGCGGCAGATTATTGAAAACATGGTAAACAACGGCGTGATGCTGAACCTGGTGCAATCAGGTGCACGCATCCACCAAGCGGGCTGTAACGGTTGTATCGGCATGGGGCAGGCCCCGGCAACCGGACAAAACAGCCTGCGCACCGTGCCGCGTAACTTCCCCGACCGTTCAGGTACACCCGAAGACTCCGTGTTCTTGGTGAGCCCTGAAACAGCTGCTGCATCAGCACTGACTGGCAAAATCACCGATCCGAGGGATCTGGAAGAATTGTATGGAATGAGCTACCCGCAGTTTGAAGAGCTGAACGACCCCATTGTAAATACTGATATGCTGCAGCCGCCGAAGCCGAAAGAGGAACGCGGTGATATCAAGAAGGGGCCCAATATTTCTAGCATGCCTGACTTTGACGAACTCAATGATTTCAAAGTACCCGTGCTGCTGAAAATGGGCGATGATATCTCCACAGATGAAATTCTGCGTGCAGGTGCTGAAGTGCTTCCGTTCAGAAGTAATATTCCGGAAATCAGCAAGTTTACGCTCGATGTTGTGGATAAAAGCTTCCACGACCGGGCTATGGAAGCGAAAGATGAGCACGGCGGCCATGTAGTAATTGCCGGCGCTAATTATGCGCAAGGATCCAGCCGTGAGCACGCCGCTATTGCGCCTCGATACCTCGGGCAGCGTGCTGTAATTGCCAAAAGCTATGCTCGTATTGGATGGCAAAACCTGGCAAACTTCGGTATTCTTCCACTCGAGTTTAAAAACGATGAAGACTATGAAGACATTGAGCAGGGAGATGTGCTTTCTGTAAGTGATATCCGCACGGCTATAGAAGAAGGCAATGATGTGGTTATTACTAACGAAACAAAAGGAAAGCAGTATACCGTTGAGCATACCTTGAGCGAGCGACAAAAACAGTCGGTTCTGCACGGTGGTATTATCAACCACTTCAAGAAAAAGAAAAAGCAGAACGGACACGGTTAATTTTAACGAGAAAAATCGACTAAACAGCCCAATGGTAAAAGTTGGGCTGTTTTTTTATGGATATTAATTGGCGTGCATTTAGTTATCCCAGTGGTATATTCAGGGAATTTGGTATAATAATTACCTGCTTGGTGGTTATCGGCGGGCTGTGGTTTTTTGTTGAAATTACCGACAGCGTTACCGACAACGAAACACGCAGCTTTGACGAATATGTGCTTACTTCATTTCGAGAAGCAGGCGATCTGAGTGAGCCGGTAGGACCGGCCTGGGGAGAGGAAGTTGCGCGAGATATAACATCACTCGGCAGCAAAACACTGCTTATATTAATTGTGCTTTCGGTATCGGGTTTTCTTTTCTTAAAAGGGCATAAACGGCAGGGCTGGTTGATTCTCGGTGTATCCTTGATGGGTTTACTGCTTACCCTCGGGCTCAAATCACTTTTTATGCGTGAACGCCCCGATGTAGTTGTGCATTTGAGCTCTGCGGCAACAAAAAGTTATCCGAGCGGGCATACTATGATGTCGGCGGTTATTTATTTATCTCTGGCGGCCATGCTAGCATATATTCAGCAAAGCCGGCGCGTGAAAACCTTTATTCTAAGTATTGGGCTGCTCATAACATTTTTAGTAGGTGTGAGTCGAGTATATTTAGGTGTACATTATCCTACAGATGTACTGGCCGGCTGGGCCATTGGTTTGGCATGGGCTGCTTTTTGCTGGATTATATTTCGCTATATTAATCATAGATATCTAAATACATAACATTATGAAGAGCAGAACTCCTTTTTTGCTGACACTATTTTCCCTGCTTCTTTTCTTGCCGGGCTGTGATGTTATCCTCGGCATATTTAAAGCCGGATTTTGGACCGCTATCTTTCTTGTTGTATTAATTGCTGCATTATCTTTTTACGCCTACCGCAAGTTTGTTAAAGATTAGGAGCTGTTGGGGTGGATAGCACCCATTAACGGAGAACATTTTGGTAGGTTCATCGTATACTCTTTAACTAAGATTTCGTGCTAATATTTTAACCAAATTGTGTGCTATGGATTTTAACACTTTTAAAAAGATTCTATTCACCGGCATTACAAGCGTCGGTTGTGGCGTAATTATTGGGCTCTTATTTGCCCCGGACAAAGGATCGAAAACACGGCAGAGAATTACGCGAAAAGGGGATGAATATCTCAAAGATATGAAGAATGATCTCGCAGAAATCAGGAGGTTTTTGCTTAATGAAGGGGACGCCAAGCGTGACGCTGAGAAAGATGTCGGCAGTACCGGAATAAAACCTTCGAGCAAATCGGCTTTCGAAAGCTGGACCAAGGATGAACTCTACGAATTGGCCAAAGAAAAGGACATTGCCGGACGCTCTTCGATGAATAAAGCTGAGCTAATTGAAGCACTTAGAAACAGCTGATTTTTAAAGCAGACACCTATACTGGGAATAATGGCTGCTACAGACGCGATATTTTGCGTAATTTTACTTGATATTACAATCTCTATTTTTATTATTACAAAGCGCTTTAAGTAGCGTCTCTCTTGATGAATAGAAGGGCCTTGCATCTGATCGGTGCAAGGCCTCCTTTTTTTAAAATATTAAAGTAAAGCCCCGGCTTACCATTGTAGATGCCGGGGCTTTTTCACTTCTTGGCGCGTGGGAATGCTACAAATATGGCAAGAAGATTCGCGCCTTCTCTAAAATTTGCAAATGTTATATCTCGTTGATGATGCGGCGCGCTTTGTCTTTGGTGGTTCCCAGCCGCTGCTGAATCCGACCAACTAACTCTTCTTCTTTACCTTCAGTGTAAGTTAAATCTTGATCGGTTAGCTCGGCGTATTTTTGCTTTAGCTTTCCCTTTTTTTCTTTCCAGTTGCCTTTAATTTTTAACTCATTCATAATAGGTATCGTTTTTTATTCGTTTTAATAGTTAAATTTTGCGGATTATTTTCTCCGTTTCCTCCCGGGATTTACCTAACCGCTGCTGTACGCGTTCAAATAGCTTGTCCTCTTTGCCTTCCCGATAAGCCAGGTCATCATCCGTTAAATCGGGATATTTACGCTTCAACTTGTCTTTCTTTTGACTCCAGTCTTCAAGCAAATTCAATT
>NNSL01000227.1 GCA_003123965.1 Balneolaceae bacterium SMO_bin1 | reverse complement strand
GAAGCATTACGTGATGCCGGACTGGTTAGCAAAACAGCTAAAGTTAAGCTACTGGGACGTGGCGAAATTGACCAGAAGGTCGATATTGAAGTGCATGCCTGCAGCAAGTCTGGCCGTGAAAAAGTTGAAGAAGCAGGCGGTTCTGTAACAATCATCAACAACTAATTTCTTTTAGAACACTGTTTAATGAGCTTAGTCGAAAATTTTCGGAACATATTTAAAATAGAGGAGCTCAAAAATCGCATCCTCTACGTTCTTGGCATTTTGATGGTGTATCGCATCGGTAGTTTTGTAACTATACCCGGTGTTGACGCAACTCAATTGGTACAACAGACGGGTAATGCTTCAAGCATTTTAGGCTTGTTAGATATGTTCGTGGGTGGTGCCTTTTCCAGGGCCGGCGTTTTTGCCTTGGGTATTATGCCATACATTACTGCCTCTATTATTATTCAGTTGATGGGTGCGGTTGTACCGTACTTTCAGAAGCTACAGCGTGAAGGTGAAGAGGGCCGCCGGAAAATAAATCGACTGACCCGATACGGTACAGTAGGTATCACTTTTATTCAGTCTATCGGTTTTGCCATTAATTTGATGTCTACCTCACCAAACGCAATTGTTGTACCTACGTGGGCATTTGTGGTTACTAGTATGATTGTATGTACCGCCGGTACAGCATTCGTTATGTGGCTTGGTGAGCGCATTACGGAGCGCGGCATCGGAAATGGTATTTCAATCATTATTATGGTAGGTATTATTGCGCAGCTACCAGTAAGTTTAATTAATGAGGTATCAACACAACCTAACCTCATTGTTATTATCATTGAACTTGCAGCTCTGATTCTTGTAATCGCAGCTTGTGTTATTCTCACACAGGGCGTTCGCAAAATTCCTGTGCAGTACGCCAAGCGTGTTGTGGGACGAAAAGTGTACGGTGGCACCACGCAGTACTTGCCACTTAAGGTAAATGCCGCTGGTGTAATGCCGATTATCTTTGCTCAGTCAATAATGTTTATTCCCAGTACGTTCGGGCAATTTTTCCCCGACAGCCCAACAGTTCAAATGTTAACCTCTTGGGCAAGCGACTTTACCGGAATCACTTATTCCATTGTATTTGGAATTACAGTAGTGTTCTTTACATACTTCTATACAGCAATTACGGTTAACCCACGCGAAATGGCGGATACTATGAAGCGGCAGGGTGGGTTTATTCCAGGCGTGCGCCCGGGTAATCAAACCGTTGAATTTATTGACAACATTTTGACTAAGGTTACGCTGCCTGGATCTATATTCCTGGCCATTATCGCTATCATGCCGGCCATTGCAGCTCGTATGGGTGTATCGCCGGGCTTTGCACTCTTTTACGGCGGAACCAGTCTGCTGATTATTGTGGGCGTAGCTCTTGATACGCTGCAACAGATTGAAAGTCACCTGATGATGCGCCATTATGATGGATTCATGAAGTCAGGAAAGATGAAGGGACGGCGCCGCGCGTAATGATTTTTTTGAAGAGCGAATCGGAAATTGAGAAAATGCGCGAAAGTGCGCAGATAGTTTCTCGAACACTCGGCAAGGTTTCAAAAAAAATTGAGCCGGGTGTTAGCACCGCTGAGCTAGACCGAATTGCTGAAGATTACATACAGAGCCAGGGTGGAACACCGGCTTTTAAAGGGTATGGGCCGCAATCAAATCCATTTCCTGCAACGCTCTGTATTTCAATTAATGAAGAAGTTGTTCATGGTATTCCCAGTGAAGAGCGAACCCTTAAAGAGGGCGACATTGTATCCATCGATTGTGGTGTAGAAAAGAATGGATACTTTGGCGATCATGCTTATACCTTTGCTGTTGGAGAATGCGATGAAGAAGTTCTGGAGCTACTTGGAGTAACATATGCGTCACTCGAAAAAGCTATTGAACAAGCCGTGCATGGCAATCGAATTGGAGATATTGCCCACGCGGTTCAAACGTATTGCGAGGACAGAGGCTACGGAGTGGTTCGCGATTTAGTGGGCCACGGTATCGGAAAATCGATGCACGAAGATCCGTCCGTACCCAACTTTGGTAAGCCCGGCCGTGGCGAACGACTTCGCTCGGGAATGGGGCTGGCCATTGAGCCGATGATAACAATGGGTTCGCACAAAGTGGAAACACTTGATGATGGTTGGACGGTAATTACAGCCGACAAAAGCCGGGCAGCACACTTTGAGCACGATGTAATTATTCGTGACGGAGAGGCTGAAGTTCTCAGTACTTTTGATTATATTGATCAGATGATTAGGAACCGAATAAAAGTTTAGAAGAAATGGCTAAAGAAGAGCCTATTAAGCAAGATGGAGAAATTATTGAAGCGCTGCCCAACGCACAGTTTCGGGTAGAGCTCGAAAATGGGCATGAAATATTGGCTCACGTTTCCGGCAAAATGCGTATGCATTATATTAAGATTTTGCCCGGTGATCGTGTAGCTGTTGAAATGTCTCCTTATGACCTAAGCAAAGGTCGTATTACGTATCGTTATAAATAACTTTATAATTCAAAAACACTTAGTGTTATGAAAACGAAGTCTTCAGTTAAAAAACGTAGTCCAGACGATAAAATCGTTCGACGTAATGGTCGCGTATATGTAATTAATAAAAAGAATCCTCGTCACAAACAGCGACAGGGATAAATAATACAACAGTACTATGGCAAGAATTGCTGGAATAGATTTACCTAAAGATAAGCGCGGAGTGATTGGGCTAACCTACATCCATGGAATCGGGCGTAGCACGGCTCAGGACATTTTGTCTGAGCTTGATATCGACCACGATACCAAGGTACAGGATTGGTCTGATGACCAGGTGTCTGCACTTCGACAGAAAATCGATAATGAATATAAGGTTGAAGGTGCCCTGCGCAGCGAAGTGAAAGCGAATATTCGCCGTCTTATAGAGATTGGCTCATATCGCGGTAATCGTCACCGGAAAGGTTTACCTGTACGCGGTCAACGAACGCAAACGAATGCGCGTACCCGTAAAGGTAAACGCCGTACCGTTGCAGGTAAGAAAAGCGCACCACGCAAATAATAGTAAATCAATATTATGGCTAAACGTAAAAAAAGACCCGGATCGGGTAAGAAAACAAGAAAGAAGCAACTGTCAGACCCGAATGGGATGGCATTTATTAAAGCTACATTTAACAATGTGCTTGTGACCATCACCGACAAAAATGGAAATACTATTTCGTGGTCTTCGGCCGGACGAGAAGGTTTTAAGGGATCCAGAAAAAATACACCTTATGCCGCCCAGCTCAGTTCTGAAACAGCAGCAACAGCTGCTTACGAAATGGGACTGCGACGCGTTGAGGTTTTTGTAAAAGGTCCTGGATCCGGACGCGAAGCTGCCATCAGGGCATTAGCCTCTAATGGGTTAGAAGTTACTTCTATCAAAGATCGGACAGCAATTCCACACAATGGATGCCGACCACCAAAACGTCGAAGAGTTTAAAACAGTTATCAGGTAATATTTTATGGCACGATACAGAGGTCCTAAACAGAAAAAAGCACGACGCTTCCGAGAACCAATTTTCGGGCCGAGCAAAGCGCTGGAACGTAAGCCCTACGGGCCTGGACAGCACGGACGCTCCCGATATTCGCGGAAGTCGGAATACGCTATTCAGCTTGAAGAAAAGCAAAAAGCCAAGTACACCTACGGTTTGCTGGAGAAACAATTCTCCAACCTATTTGACAAGGCAAATGCAAAAGATGGGGTAACTGGTGAAATTTTGCTTCAGTTTTTGGAAAGTCGGCTGGATAATACCGTTTATCGTATGGGGTTTGCCCGTACGCGTCGGCAAGCACGTCAACTGGTAAGTCACAAACATATTGTTGTGAACGGAGAGGTTGTAAATATTCCATCGTATCAGTTAAAATCTGGTGATGTTGTTTCTGTTCGGCCAAAATCAAAGAGCCTTGAAATTGTTGAAGAGTCTCTTGAGTATGCACCAACCAGAAAATTTAAGTGGCTCGAAGTTGATAAAAGCTCAAAAAAGGGCAAGTTCTTGAACTTTCCGGTAATGGAAGAGATTCCAGAAAATATTAACGTTCAGCTTATCGTTGAGCTTTATTCTAAGTAATTCAATTAACATTTAGCAGTCAGTTATTATGAGTAACTATAGCATTCAAATGCCGGAACCGCTTGAAGTAGAAGAATCAAAAGATACATTTGGTACTTTTATTCTTCAGCCGCTCGAGCGTGGTTTTGGCGTCACTATTGGTAATTCGTTTCGCCGAATCCTTCTTTCTTCTTTGCCAGGTATTGCAATTAACGCGATTAAAATTGAAGGCGTTGAGCATGAGTATTCAAGCATTGAAGGCGTTAAAGAAGATGTCTATGAGATTATCCTTAATCTGAAAGAAGTTCGCTTTGAGCAAGTTGAGCAGAGCAACGGAGTTGTTCACATTACTAAGAAAGGAAAAGGTACCTTTACAGCAGCCGATATTGATGAAGCAACGGCTGATTACGACGTGCTTAATCCTGAACTAGTAATTGCCAACCTCTCAGATGATACTGAGATCAATATTGAACTCCGGGTTGGACGCGGACGTGGTTATGTGCCTGCCGAAGAGCAAAATTTTGACACGGAAGATGACGTAACACTCATTCCTATTGATGCGATTTACACTCCAATCAAACAAGTTAAGTTTGATGTGGAAAATGTTCGTGTAGGCCAGCGTACCGACTATGAAAAATTAGTTATGGATGTTACCACCGATGGCTCAATTAATTCAAAAGAAGCACTCACCATCGCCGGTAAAATTCTCAAAGAACATATTGAAAAGTTCATCACTGAAAAGATTGATGAACCTTTCACCCAAGAAGAGGAGGAGGTTGATGCTGAAAAGCAACGTATTACTAATCTCTTGAAAACCAGTATCGAGGATTTGAACTTGAGCGTTCGCTCGTATAATTGCCTCAAGTCTGCAAATATCAACACAATTGGAGAACTGGTAGAACGTGATGAGCAGGATCTCCTTAAGTTCAGAAACTTTGGAAAGAAGTCATTAGCTGAGCTTGTTGAGGTAATTGAAGATAAGAACCTCCACTTCGGGATGGATACTTCGAAATATTTAGATAATTCTTAAGCATATTTAGCAATGCGTCATTTAAAAAAGGTAAAAAACTGGGCCGAACGGCATCACACCGTAAAGCTACTTTGCAATCGCTTTCAGCAGCGTTAATTCGAGAGCATCGCATTACAACAACGCTGGCTAAGGCTAAAGCTTTACGGCCTTTTGTAGAGCCGTTGATTACCCGTGCCAAAGACGATACGTCGCACAACAGGCGCCAAGGTTTTCTCTGATCTAAACGATAAAGAGGCAGTTATTAAGCTCTTTGAGGAAGTTGCTGTTAAAGCAAAAGATCGGCCGGGAGGATATACTCGGATTATAAAAATGGGTACCCGCCCTGGTGATGGAGCTGAAATGGCTGTTATTGAACTCGTTGATTACAACGATATCAAGCCAGAAGAACAAACTTCAACGTCCGGCACGCGTCGTTCCAGCTAAAGATTTTTATTAGACAGTTTGTTCTAAGTTACATTTTGGTCATTTATTTGTCTTCACTCGTTTTCTTTCCTTTACGAGTCTTGAAGCACTTTTTATATCAACATGACCATCATTCAAGTTTATAAAATAAAAGGAAAATAGTTTATTTTTTTGTTGACAGT
>NNSL01000255.1 GCA_003123965.1 Balneolaceae bacterium SMO_bin1 | reverse complement strand
GTTTTCTAATTTTCGTATCAGGTTACGCCTCATTTCCTCCTTCACGGAAATGGACTGCCAGTCGCTCTTTTTTAGTTCTGCAATAGTGCGTATTTCGGGTGGGTTTGTCATTGAGCAGATTATCTGATTGGGCATTAGTTCTGCTATATAAACTCAATGAATTCACTTTTCATTCACTCTTTCAGAACTTATTCTTTGATGGCTTTTAAAAGTGCTTCCGCCTTCAGCCATGTTTCTTCCCATTCTTCTACGGGATCCGAATCACTTACAATTGCACCCCCTACCGGATAATAGAGCCGATTTTCTTTTACAATCGCTGTCCTGATCACCACGTTAAAATCGAAATCATTTTCCGGAGTAAAATAGCCGATAGACCCTGAGTAAATTCCCCGCTTGTAATTCTCATATTCTTCAATAGCTTCCATAGCCCGAATTTTAGGCGCCCCGGTCATTGACCCCATTGGGTAGCACGCTTTAATAATTTGCACCGGATCGGTTATTTCGGTTTGCGCAGTAATGGTTGAAACCATTTGATGCACAGTGCCAAAAGTTTGAATTTCGAACAAATCTGATACTTTTACACTGCCGGTTTTTGCAATGCGGCTTAAATCATTACGAACAAGATCCACAATCATCATGTTTTCAGCCCTGTTTTTCACCGAATTGAAGAGCTTCATCTTTAACTCCTCGTCCTTATTAGCATCACCATGGCGTTTCATGGTTCCCTTAATCGGTTGAGAAAATACTTTTGTGCCTTCTTTGCGTAAAAACCGCTCGGGAGACATACTTGCAATTCGGTAACCGTCAAAAGAAATATATGCTCCAAATGGAACCGGCCCGGCTATGCGCATTTTTTTGTAAAGATCGTACGGATGCCCTTCAAAGTGAGTCTGCAGCTGGTGCGAAAGGTTGATTTCATAGTACGAGCCCTCAAAAATATCCCGCTTCGCCTCTTCAATGTTTGAGAGATATTTTTCCCGGCTCATCGATGATTTTAATTCATCAAGCTCTATATCGGCTGCTTCTAAAGCGTTGATCTCTTCAGCAGATCCACGCTTAATGGTCTCAATTGTTTCAGCCTGCCGATCAATTTTCAGCAATACCGTGGGCTTCATAAAATATAAATCCGGTGCACCTAAAGCATCAGGATTAGAAGAATGCAGCTTTTCGATACGGTTTTTCAAATCATAGCCCAGATATCCAAAAAGCCAATCACCCCACTTTTGCTGCACACTGCTAAGTGCTTCCCATGGATCCTGTTCTCTGATTTTTTCTCTGCCCTGCTCTTTTATTGTCACCTTGCCACCTCTTGCCTGAATGGTAGCCTCGGGCCTGGCGGCCAAGTAGCTAACACGGCTGGCGGGGTGATCAGTGGACTGGGATTCGAGCAGAACTACCGGGCCTGTTGCTGAATAGTGATATATCAAACGGTCGATCAGCTGCTGCATTATGTACCTTCAGATAAACATTCACGTATGTGCGATTGAAATGCGGCCTGCAGCTTGTTTAAGAACGGATTCGATATGTTAAAATAAGTATTATCAATCTGCTTTACGGGAGCAACTTCTTTCACTGAATTACAGATCCAAACTGCGTCTGCTTTTATTATTTCATCAAGTTGATAACGGCCAGTTTCTACCCTTCGATTCATACGCTTCGTTAAACAACGGATGATTTCGTCGCGAGTGATACCAGCCAAAACATCACACTCTTCAGACGGAGTAAAAACTTGGTCATCAGTTAACCAAAAAATATTGGCCACCGTCGTTTCGGATAGCACATTATCCATCGTTTGCATAAGGGCATCATCAGCGCCTTTATTGTGCGCTTCACGAGCTGCAATTATGTAATTAAGTCCGTTCGTAAATTTATATTTTGCCGGCAAAGCAGCCGAGGGTATGCGGCGGGTGGGAACTGTACATAGGTGGTAACTTTTCTTTTTCTGCGGGTGCGCACTTGCGATGACCGCAAAACCAGAATGCCGGGAATCGGTCGTATATCCCCTGCTGCCCGTTCTCCAAACCTGCACGCGGATAATTGCATCGGTTTGCATGAGATTATTTCTCTGAAGGAGCTGCTGCAAAACAGGCTGAATTTTCCCAAATGTTAACTTCTCCGGGTAGTCAATATTCAAATAATCCAGCCCTGCTTTTAACCGCTGCAGGTGTTCGGATAGCTTAAAGAATTGACCCTGATAGGCACAGAAGGTTTCAAAGCAGCCATCCCCATACATGAGCCCTCGGTTGGTGACAGAAATAGCCGCAGATTCTACCTGCTTAAACTCACCGTTTATAAAACCAAACTGAATAACTTCACTCATTGCTAATTATCGTTCTGAGACTATCATATCTCACGGAATCCGCGTAGCCGGTGAAAATGCTCTGCAGTTCTCCACCGGGTGCATAAACAAGTTGAGTAGGTACTCCCGGCACATCAAATTTATTAAAGGGTTTTGTTCCGTCAACAAAGTGAAAGGGGTAGTTAAACCGGCTAATATATTCTTTCACATTATTATCCTTGTCTTCTACCACGGCTGCGATAACCTCAAGGTTGTCGGGATACATTTTCCGAAGGTCTGCCAATTGCTTATGTGCTTGCTCCGAAAAGCTGGACGTCCACGTTGCCCAAAAATCAACAACTACATACGAATTGGGAAATGAAGATACGCCTAAGCTACCATCACCCGAAATAACCGGCATTTTTACGAGTTTGAGAGAGTCTTGTGCTGTGATTTGCTCTTTAAATGCCCGTTCCTTGCTCTCGCGATTACTAACCGTAAAAAACAGTATTAATCCTGCTGTAAAAATTGCAACAACAGCTAAAAACGGGACAAAATATTTTTCATCTAACTGCATTAACTCGAATTGTTACTTATGAACACTTTTCAATATTCCTCAAAAATCACTGTAAATCATCAATTAGATCGCGGCAATCTTGTTTCACTTCATCATCACCGGGGGCAAGTGTAGGTTGAGCAAGCCCTTCTTTGCAGGTCTCAATTGCCTGCTGCTCTTGCCCTAACGCTTCGTACGCCTTGGCTAAATCGTAATAATAAAGCGCAAAGTTAGGATTCAGCTCAATAGCCCGCTGGATGTATTCTACGGCATTTTCGTTACTTGCACCTTCTGGAATCCCCCCGAAAAGTACGTTTGCGGCCAATCGTTCGGCAAAATTAAGATCCGAAATTTCCATGTTCCAGCGCCCTAACACGTGCCAGGCGCCCGCGTTTGTCGAGTCAGCTCGCAAAGCACGCTCGGCGTATTTTTTGATATCGCGTGATGCCGCCACTCGTTCACGTGCACCTACTATAAGCGCCATACGTCCCATGGCTACAGACATCACAAAGTTTGCCTGTGAATTGGTAGAATCTTCCTGCAGGGCCTGCTCGGCTCGCTGTTTTGCAAAATTATAGTACTCCGTTTTCTGATCCTCGCTGTTTAGCTGATTACCAATTCGAGAATAAAGCAGACTTGTGCGCCATAGCGCTTCGAGATTATCAGAATCTTCCTGCAACACTTTGTTGTATGCTTCCAACGCGGCTTTTTCCTGGTAATTACTAAATAGTGAATCGGCTCTGTTTAACAGCGATTCCGGTTGCGCGGAAGCTGATAGTGTGAATAAACCAAGAAGTAAAAAAACGAGCAGTGAATATCTCATAGCACAATGATTCATTAAAATTGTTGAGGCAATGTTAACCATAAAATCACAAACATTTAAACATTACTATAACTCCTAGATTAATTTTTTATTTGATCAATCTTTCCCATATCCGAAATTTGATAGGCTTCTGAAACAGTGTTTGTCTGTTCAAATGGATTCAAAACTGTTTTTGTCATTTCAGCTTTAACGCGGGTTTCCGTTATTTTTATGCGACTATCGGCACGGTATGATAAGCTGCGATTGAAAACCCCGATAGTTTCCATATCACTGACTCTTCCTTCCCGGCTTGTTGCCAGCATAAGAAGACAATTTTCGTACGCGGCCACCTCACACAGCATAAAGATATCATAATTAAGCGATGAACGGTTGATTTTTGCAATGGGATAATAACGTTTACGGCCGCCGAATGCTTCAACCAGAGCAGGTGGATTCTTGCGGTATTTTTGAAGGATGGACTCCACCATTTCGGCATCAATTTCTGCTGGCAAATTTAGTGCTTGTCCAGCATTGATGGTGATTCTATTTCTTATAAAAGTTTCAAGTTCACTGTTCTGGTTCGGGCTTCGCGTCTGTTCTTGTGTGGTTTGCTCTTTGAACTGCTGATAGGCTTCAGAATCTAGGTATGATTGGTCTACCGTTTCTTTAACGGGCGAAGGCTCCTCTTCTGAGGTGCACGAAAAAGCCATCAAACCAAATAGAAACAGTATGGGAACGTGGTAATAATTTATGTGGAGCTGATTTAATGTTAGCCTTCTTCTTTAACAGGCTCGGAGTTTCCATTCTTTCCGTAAGTATTCATCACGTAATTATCCAGAATGTCGCGAAACTCTTTACCAATATTATCGCCGCGTAAAGTTTTGTAGTGCTCACCGTCCATATATACGGGCGCTTTGGGCTCTTCGAAGGTACCGGGCAGTGAAATACCTAAATCAGCGTTGCGCGATTCACCCGGCCCGTTCACCACACAGCCCATCACCGCTACATTCATTTCAACAACGTTTGGATACATTTCACGCCAAACGGGCATCATTTCGCGCAGGTACGCCTGAATTTCCTGGGCCAGCTCCTGGAAATACGTGCTGTTTGTACGTCCACAGCCGGGGCAGGCGGTAACCTGCGGAACAAAATTACGAATACCCAAAGATTGAAGAATCTGCTGGCACACGCGCACTTCTTCTGCACGGTCGCCACCGGGTTCAGGTGTTAGTGAAACACGAATGGTATCACCAATACCCTGCTGCAGCAGTACAGACAACGCCGAAGTGCTGGCAACGATACCTTTCATACCCATGCCTGCTTCGGTGAGCCCTACATGCAGCGGGTAATCAACAATTTCGGCGATACGCTCATAAACTGTTACTACATCCTGCACATGCGACATTTTACAGCTGATGATAATTTTGTCTGAGCCAAGCCCAACGCTCTCAGCAAGTTCAGCCGAGCGGCGGGCACTCTCAACCATAGTATCGAGCATTACCTGCTTCGATGATTTTGGATTTTCTAACTTGCTGTTGGCGTCCATTTTGTCTGCAAGCAGCTGCTGATCCAATGAGCCCCAGTTGACACCAATGCGCACGGGCTTGTCGTATTTTATAGCCTGCTCTACGATGGTGCAAAAGTTTTCATCGCGGGTTTTGGTACCTACGTTTCCGGGATTAATCCGAAATTTTGCCAGTGCTTTGGCCGTTTCCGGGTAGGAAGTCAATATTTTGTGGCCGTTGTAGTGAAAGTCGCCCACCAAAGGCACCGTAACTCCATCTTCGAGCAGTTTTTCCTTTATGTACGGTACGGCCTGTGCAGCTTCGTCGTTATTCACTGTTATACGTACGACCTCTGAGCCTGACTCGTGCAAGTATTTTACCTGCTCGTAAGTGGCTTCAACATCGGCCGTATCGGTATTGGTCATCGATTGAACCACTATGGGCGCATCACCGCCTACAGGCACATCGCCCACCATTACTTGAATTGATTCACGTCGCTGAATTTCTGGCATAACTACCTGCTGTGTTTTGTGATAATTAGAACAGAGTTCTAATCTTATTC
>NNSL01000406.1 GCA_003123965.1 Balneolaceae bacterium SMO_bin1 | reverse complement strand
AAAAAACACCTCGCAGTGCTACCTATTGAAAATATCGGTGATAATCCGGCTATGAAAGCTATCTGTGATGGTTTAGCCGAAACATTTTCGTATAAATTATCAGAATTAGAGCGGTTTGAAAGTTCGTACTGGGTAACGCCAGCCAGTGAAATTCGCCGGGAAAAAATAGCCAGTGCAAAACAAGCGAATGCCAAATTCGGTGTAAATCTGGCTATACTATCAAGTATCCAAACATTTTCTGATTCTGCGCGAGTGATTCTTGAGCTGGTTGATGCCGATAACCTGCGGAGACTGGGTACGGAAAGTGTGGTAGTAAGTGCAAAAAATCTGGCTCAGCTCGAGCAAGAAAGCGTTCGTGCTATGCTTAAAATGCTGGACATCCAGATCAACCCTAATATTGCGAAAGTTTTGCAAGAAGGGGAACCCTCGAGACCAGAGGCTTATGAATATTATTTAAAGGGACGGGCTAGTTTGCAGAGCAGTACCAATATGGACAGCCTTGAAAGTGCCGCACGCTTTTTTGAACAGTCAATTGAGGTTGATCCTGAATACGCGCTTGCTTATGCAGGACTTGGAGAAGCTAG
Source organism: Balneolaceae bacterium SMO_bin1 (assembly GCA_003123965.1). Next base: position 5,149 of record NNSL01000406.1, on the reverse strand, counting down.
GTGGCGTAAGTTTGAAGTAGCCGGTGATACCGTATTTGTTAGCGAAGCAAAAAATGCTTTGAACAAAGCAATAAATTTAAATAATGATTTAGCACCGGTTCAGGCAATGCTGGGTACAGTGCTCGCAGGTTCCGGCGCATACGAGAGGGCCGAGTATCATTATAACAGAGCTATCGAGATTGACCCGAAATACAGCACCGCATACAGAGGGTTGGCAAAAGTTTATAATACAAAAGGAGATGCAGAAGAGGCTATCAAAACATATGAAAAGGCAATTGAATTGAAGCCCGATTATTGGGAGGGGTACAAAGATTTGGGAGTGCATTATTTAAGGCAGGGAGATTTTGAGCAGGCTATTAATCAGCTGGACAAAGTGGTTGAAATCACTCCGCGAAGCAGCGGGGCCTACTCTAACCTGGGTGCGGCGTACTACTACAACGGACAAATTGAAGAAGCCCGTGCAATGTTTGAGCGTGCACTGGCCCTGGAAAAAAATCCGCTTACTGCTAATAACCTGGCTGGCATATATTACTGGGAAGGTCGGTATGCCGAAGCGGCCAATATGTACGAAATAGCATTAGAAAGCTATGATAATCGCTATGAAATTTGGGGAAATCTTGCAGCTGCATACGATTTAAGTAACCAGAACAAAAAATCACGTCAAGCTTATCTTAAAGCAATTGAAAAAGCCCAGCAGCAGTTTGCTGTAAATACCGAGAATGCTACGGTATTGGCTGATTTGGGCGCCTACTACTCTGATGTAGCTGATACCGCTAATGCCATTGAGTTTATCACAAGAGCGTTGGAGCTTAGTCCGCAGGATATAATGGTACGGCAGCGAGCGGTATCAACCTACGAAAAGATTGGGCAGCGCTCAGAAGCTTTGCTTTGGATTAACGCAGCCATGATATCGGATATTGAACAACAGCCCGAATTAGAATTATTGCGTGAGGACGCGGATTACCAAAAACTGAAAGAGCAACTGATTAATGACAAATGAGCAGTACTAAACCCTAATCAACAATCCGGAAAACCAATGAATAATCAAAATTTCAAAATAATTGCTTTGGGCGTATTCTTTCTGGCTACCGTGGGCATGATGTACCACGTTACTTCAACGAATACGGAGCTTAGGAATATAAATGTGCAAATAGAAGAAACGAATGACGGCACGTGGAGAGTGCGTGATATTAACGGTAATAACAAAGGGCGAATGAACGTCAATCGTAAAGATAAAATTGCATGGCAAGCCAAAGGATCTGAAATGATATTTACGTTTTCAGAAAATGTGGATAAGTATTTTGACTATGAAGAAGGGCTTTTTGAAGATGGGAAAAGCCAGCGGATAGACAGAAGCAAAAAACTTCGGGTTACCCTGAAAGACGGTGCGCCGCAAGACACCCTCGTGTATGAGGTTTATGTAACAGAAGCCGATACATTTGTTGTAGGAAATTCACCTCCTGTTCTTATCATACAGTAAAGAACGGCTATTCATTTAAGGCTGAGTGTCGCTTGGTTACATCAGGTGATTTAAGATTGTATCCAATTTAAGCAGTGTGTATATTGGTACACACTATTGGGCACACCTGTAAGGTAAAACTACGTGAATAAGAAAACATTTTGGGATCGGTTGGGAGTGGGTATTTCGCTTATCTGTGTGATCCACTGCGTTCTGTTTCCCTTGCTGCTCGTTCTGCTGCCGGTATGGTCGTTGTTTGATGCCGTGCACGCTTGGGCCCATCCTGTTTTACTGGTAACGGTTATACCCATCGCAATTCTTTCTTGCCGGGGCAGGGACGTCCCATCAAAAAATAAAATGCTATTTATTCTCGGGGTGGTTTTTCTGGCATTTGCCTGGATTTCGCATGGCTTCATCAATCCTTTGGGTGAAGTTCTAATCACTTTGCTGGGTAGTACAGTGTTGATTATAGCCCATGTTAAAAACTACAAATTTCACCAGCTGCATCGCTCAAAATCTTCAGTATGTCCAATAGAGTAGAAGTAGATTATTCCCCGTTATCATATTTTAGTAAACGCGTGGTAATTGTCAGTTTGGTGCTGTTCACACTCTTGACTTTTGCGGTTGTATGGGCCGGAAAGTGGAAAATTATTGGTATATCATGGATAGCTTTCGCCGCCATGGCGGGGACTATTCCGTTGGGATTACGAGCCGCCCGAAAAAAAATCTGGACCATCTGATAACAGGTTATGGACTGGCAAGCGGCGCTATGATTACGAGTGCGGCTATTTTTCTAATTCCTACGGCTATTAATCATCATCCAGTATATGGCGGGCTCGGTATAGCAATTGGTATCATGGCAGGTTTTGCCATCCATACAATAAATCACGGCCTTTCCCACAGCCCTATTCCGGTGCACGCAGTTGTGCTTGAATTAACATCGCATGCTTTAACGGCTGGGTTGATTATTGGTATGGTATATGCGGCCATGCCGGCTTTGTCTATATTGCTGGGTGTAGCTATTGTATCGCACAAAGGGCCCGCTGGCTATGCTGCTGCACGCCGCCTGGCTTCCCAAGAAACATCACCCTGGTTGTTGCTGGTACCGGCCTGTGCACTTGGTCTCACAGCTTTGCCTGTAAGCTTGCTGCCGCTGCCTGAAGCTACATTGGTGAATGCTCTTATTTTTGGATTTGCCACTGGCGTATTTTTTCATGTAGCCATTGATTTCTTGCCTGAGTGCGAAGTGGGCGGTAAAATTCACCAGCATACAAATTTAGAAGAACACGAACACCACAAACTCGATCAGTATCGCAATAAAGCAGTCTTTACGACCTTTATTGGAGGAGCAATCGTATTTTTACTCTGGTTTTTAGTCCACTAATAGAGAGGTTTTATGAAACGCATGAATTTTACATTTGATAAAGAGACAGTAAACTTGCTTGAAGAGTTGGCCCAGAACTATTACAGCGGCAATAAATCGCAAACGGTACGGGCCGCGCTTGAAAGCCTTGCCGTGCATGCCGGCCATGAAGGATGGATAATCTCCGGCTATACACCGCAGCAGATTGATGATGAAATGGACTGCCACGGATGCGGTGAGTCTCACCAAAGGGGAGAAGTGCTTTACCGGCCCGTGTTCGAACGCGGGAGCAGCTCAAGGGCATTGGCCTCCATCCCTGAAGAAAACTGGCTTGATTGTCCCGACTGCGCAGAGAAACAGCTTCGGTAACTATTCTTCATGCCAGCCAAATCGCCTCTTTACAGATTTAATCGTAATTGAATACCGTTCGGTGCCGCGCGTACCCAGCAAATATCCAATTGGTTTAAGGCTGTCGATATTCTCGCAGAAAATTTTCAGCATTGCCAGGTAGGGAATCACCATAAAAAGGCCGGGCAATCCCCAAACCATGCCGCCGGCAATAAGAGAGAGAATAATCACCAGGGGATTCATTTCTACATACGAACCTGTGATATTGGGTGTAAGAATATTGTTCTCAATAAATTGGACGATAAAAAACTGTATTACAATTCCAATGCCAAGCGAGGGTGATTGCGTAGCAATTACGAAAACGAATACAATACCATATCCAATAACGGTACCCAGATACGGAATGAGATTAAAGAATGCAGCCACCAAACCCAGCAGAAAAGCATATTCAACACCGATAAGATAAAAACCAAGTGTGTTGAGCCCTACCAGAATAAAGCACACGATAAAAAGCCCTTTTAGATACTTTGGAACAATGTTGGATGCCTGCTCCGTGATGTCTTCCAAGGTGTCTTCCTGGTGTGATTTTACCAGCATAGAAAGATATTTTCGGAATTTATTCCTGTAGAACAGAAGCAAAAATGTGTATACCGGAATTAAACCAACAGCCAAAATAGTATTTGTAGTTGCGGTAAAAAACTGGCTGGCCATTTGTCCCATGGCGTCAGCCTGATCTAAGAAGTAGTCTTGTTCCGCTTTGGATACGCCAATCCACGAGCTGATATTGTATTGAAAATACCGCATGTTGGCTGCAAATTGATTTCGGATTTGATCTAGTTCGGCGGTGACGGATACAACTTGCACTGCAATTAGGTAAATAAAGCCCACTACAAATGCTACCGAACCGATAATTAAAATGAGATTGGTAGCGATGCGCGGAATTTTAAAATCTTCCTCAAACTTGCTTGCAGCAGGGTACAGCAGGTAAGCAAATAGTATAGCCCAGAATAGCGGGACCAGCAGGGTTTTCGTAATTATCAGCGTAAAAACTAACGGCAATAGTGAATAGGATACGGATTAAGTACCGCACCAACGGCGGAAATCATTCATTTTACTTCATCAATTTTGAAAATACTGTAAATAATTTTGGCGCATATTTGATTTTAAAGTATCAAGTTGTGAATTGCCGGTGTTACTATATTCAAAGTTTGAAGTTCCGGTTTCTTCCAGGATAAAATGCAGTACTTTAAGGGCGGCTCCCCATGAAAGTGTTACGCCGGCACCTCCATGGCCATAGTTATGAATCACCATTTTATTATGCTCCGGTGATTTCTCCAGGCGCAGCCCATTGCCGCTCACTTTGCGGCTGTGCCTGTACCCTATATAAGCCGAAAAATCATTTTTGTTTCCTATTGTGTGCTGGAAGGTATTTTCTAGGATTTTTTTGTTGAGATTAATAATGGGGCGGGGTACGTCTGTGCAATTAATAGTGATGGTTTCATCATGCGTTTCTCCGTGCCAGTTGCCGTTTTCATCAACCTTACCCATCTGGCGGCTGCCGCCTAGAATCCACTTGCCGTTTACGGGATAAAAGTACACGTCTGAGGGCTGACCTTGTGGGGTGGCGTAAACAGATGTAACTGGTGTATAGTTGTACGAGGCTGTAGCTCCCTGAGGTAGCTTCACAGTCGGCGCTTCCGGTACATGAACCAGGTGCCCCCGAATAAATTCTTGCTCTGCCGGGTCAGAGAAAAGTTCGGTACTCCATGCGCCGCTGCAGTTTACAATAATATCAGCCGGTAGTTCTTTTATGTCGTCTTGATTAATCTTTTTTTGCAATCGTTGACCGCCCGCCATTTCATAAAACTTGTACAGCTGTTTCATGTAGCCCGGCCATTCCGCCACAAAACAGTCAAAAGACCAGCCATAAATGGCATCCGCTTCCGGTCGCCGCGGAATAACTGAGTCTGCTTCATCGC
>NNSL01000232.1 GCA_003123965.1 Balneolaceae bacterium SMO_bin1 | reverse complement strand
GTGAACGATGGTAAAGTTGATCTGCGCAACCTGGGCATGCGTTTTGGTGATCATATTGTGACGGGCAACCGCATAAAAGATCAGCTTGATGATGAATTTGAGCAGCTGAATATTAAGCCGACCAAAATTCAGGGCTCACCCGAGATGGTATCCGATAAGTTTGCCGACTACTACGAAGGCATTGCCGGGTCGGACGAAGAAGAGTAATTTTTTAAGAAAGTGGAGTGTTAGTTCGTTGATTAGATTTATAAAAAAGTTGTTGAGCGGTCTAAAAGTGTTATTTGCCGCTGGTTCTAGTAGCTATAGTTGCATTTCAGCTCGTCGGTTGTCAAGATTCGGGCTCGGTGGGTGCCGATGTAGGCGACCCCATAGCAGACCTGAATATTGACACCCTTGAGGTAACCGGGTTTCAAACGCAAGCTCTGGAAGCGTATACCGGAAATTTGGGGTTCTTTTCTGCCGGGCAGTTTCAAGACCCTCACTTTGGGAACATAACGGCGCGTGCATTAATCAAGCCGCGCTTGGCACCCAATGGCGGCACCTCATTTTTTGACCAAGATACCGAAATGCAGCTTCGGTTGGTTTTTAACCAAGAAGCGATATATGGCGATTCGCTGGCCAGCATGCAGTTTGACCTTGTAGAGGTTGCAGAGCTATGGCGCGGCCCGGCCTGGCGCATCAATGATGAAGTTGACCTGGTGGAAGGTGCCACGGTAGCATCTTTTAGCGTTGCAGGCGAAGATAGTATAGATATTCCGCTAAGCACAGAATGGAAAGAGAAATACGGCGATTTCTACGACCGATCGGGCGATAACAGGGATTCGCTTTACGCCCGCCAATTTTTTGGGCTGGCGCTTGTGCCGCAGAACTCAGGAAAAATAATTCCGATAAATTCCACGGAATCAAACTTTATCGCTACAGAAGTAGAAAGTGCAACTGCCAATGATTTTGATTTAACCATCGCTCTTAATAATGCCGCCTTTAGCGTTGATCGAAACGGCACTGCGAGTAACGCTGGTTCGTTTAACCTTTTTAGTACCTATGAGCAGATCATCAATTTCGATTACGATTTTTCGACCGAAAATTTAGGTTCAAGTGCAATTGCAAAGGCTGAGCTGGTTATTTATCGCGATAATCTTGTTTTACAGGAGAGCATCAATCAGGCAGGGCCCAATGCCGTTCGGCCTGACCCCTCATTCCTGAAATTGCATTTGCTTGAAGGGGATGAACTACCGCAGTCACTCAATCAACCGGTAGGTGCCGGGCAGCAGCCATTTCCGGTAGCAGGTGTTTATCGGGAAAAAGATGAAGCCTACCACTTTCTGCTTACTGATAGAATAAATGCGGGTATTCTTGAAAACCTGCGTGATTCGCTACGGTTCTATATCACACAGGGAAATAAAGACGGCATTATACGCTCTAATGTACTTTTTAATGGGGCTGATGGTTCAAAATCACCGAAACTTATCATTACATATACAAATAATAACTAGGTTCTGGATTTGCGAAAACGAATATTTATAACGCTTTTTTTCTGTATAAATAGTGTTTTGGCATTTGCCCAAGGGAATGACGGGCAAGTAAGCCAGGGCTCATTTTACTCTCAGTTTGGAGTAGGCACCCCGGTTGATTACGGCAGCTCCAGCGCCGATGGACTTGGCTTGTGGGGCGTGTCATATACTGAATCATTGGTACCCGGTGTTGCAAATCCTGCGCATTGGGGCAGTACGGTTTTAGGGAAAGCAACCGGCGGACTGGAAATGAAAAATTTCTATGCCGAAGATAATACGGGCAATGCAAACTATTCACTGCTGACGGTCAATAATTTTCAGCTTCAACTACCCATATACAAGGGTGAGCTGGGAATTTCGGCTTCCTTTTCGCCTTTAACCGAAACTTCGTTCGAGGTGATACAGGACGGAGAGCGTATGGTGCAGTCTGGTTCGGCCGTGGAAACAATTGACTTCACTTCAGCTAATGTAGGCAATGGAGGTATAAACCAGCTTGAGCTGGGTGTGGGATGGCGCATAAATGATAATGTTTCGGTAGGCTATGCTGGTTCGCTGGTATATGCTTCTATAGAAAATCGTTTTACCACTTCATTTACCGATTCATCTTTTGCCAATCAGGTGAGCACCACTTATGAGACCAACGGTTCCGGATTTGGCAATCGCATTGGTGCATTTTTCAGCTTGCCTTCGCTTGCCAAAGAAAACGACCGATTGGATTTGGGACTCACGTTTCGCCTGCCGGTTGAATTTGAGGCCGAAAAGGTAATTGAAGCCCCGTTTGTTTCTGGCGATCCCGAAGACGAGAATGCAGATGTAATTGAGGAGTTGGCCACGGGCAATATTCGGCTACCACTCGGGTTAACCGCCGGAGCAACGTACCGAACCAGCAATCTATTAGCGTTTACGGTTGAGGGCCGCTACGAGCAGTGGTCTGATTTTGAAAATGAGCTTAATGCTCCACCGCCCGGGGTTGAATTTACTGACCGCGTTAAAGTTGGTGCCGGAGTGCGATATTTTCCATACACAACAGGTTCAGACAAATTTTTCTCGCAATTTAAGTACCGGCTGGGAGCCAGTTACGATTCGGGCCATTTAACCATCAATAACGAGAAAATTGACATGTTAAAGGTGTCGGCCGGTCTGGGTATTATGTCGCCCACGCGGATGAACAATTTCCGTTCTTCAATCGATTTAAGCGTTTATTACGGTATTCGTGGAACAAAAAACATGAATCTCGTTAAAGAAAATATATGGGGAGTGAAACTATCCCTGAATTTAGCAGAATTATTTTTCTTCAGACCCAAATTGCAATAATTCGGTGTAATTTCAGTTATAAATGTAAACAACGAGAAAAACCAACAGTATTATGAAAAAACTGACTCTTATATTAGTTGCGCTGCTTTTTATAGGTACTACCGATACCTTTGCGCAAAATGGTGGTGATCAAGTAGAACCGCCGTATGGATTAAGTGAGCTTGAGGCTTACTCACTTTTTGTTACTGATTTTCAAAATGAGAGCTACAAGTCGGCTTTAAATAATGGGCGCTGGATACTAAAAAATATGCAGAAAAGTATTGAAGGCTATAATCGCTATGACTTGGCGACCAATTTAGATCGTTTCATCACGATTTATGAAGAGCTTGCTGCACAATCCACCGATCCTAGTTTGAAAAGTGCCTACGTAGATTCTGCAAATCTGATTTACGACAAGGTATTTGACAATTTTTCTCAGGAGGAAATAGATTACGTGCAATGGCACATCAATCACGGTAGGTTATATCAAAACAATGCCGATTATATTGACAGCGCTGAAGTTAAAGCGGCTGAGCAGTATCGCAAGGCGTATAACCTGAATCCCGAGGAAATGACTACCACTGCCGACGGTTATTACATTAAATGGTTACTCAATCATCTGGTCAGCCAGGATACCGAAGCTTCTAAACAGGAAGCATTGGGCATAATCAAAAAAGTTGAAAGCAACGCGGTAGAAAACCTCAAGAGTTATTTTGATAAAATTCGCGACAAGCTGTTTGATTCGCCCGAAGAGCGCATGACGTTCCTGGAAGGCAAGCTTGAAGAGAATCCTGAGGACTTGGAAGTGCTGCGTGAGCTGCGCAATATTTATGAGAACCAGGATATGGTGCAGAAAGCGCAAGAGCTAAACCAAAAGCTTTACGAAATGAACCCGAGTTACCAAAATGTTACATCGCTGGCCAATACAGCGATTCAGAATGGTAATTACAAAGAAGCCATTAAGTATCTTGATGAAGCTAAGGATAAAACCGAGAAGCCGGATCAGCTGAAGTCAATCTACATGAGTCTTTCTACTGCACACTTGAACCTTGGTAACTTGCAGCAGGTTCGCAGTACTGCACGTAAGGCCCTGGAGATAGATTCAAGCCTTGGGCAAGCGTACATCAACATAGCTGATGCTTATGCGCAGGCTGTACGAAATTGTACTTCGGGCCGTGAGCTAAAGCGCCAAGATCGCGCTGTGTACTGGCTCGTGCTTGACTATTTGAACCAGGCGAAGCAGGCAGATTCATCAGTAACAGGTGCTGCCAATAGCCGTGCGCAAACATTCCGCCAGGCTGCTCCTACCAGCGAAGCGATTTTCATGACTTCTGACTGGAACACCGGAGACAGCATCCGAATTGACGGTTCGCTTAACTCCTGCTATTCCTGGATTAACGAAAGCACTACTATCCGAGAGTTTTAAAAAATCGGAAACATTCTTATCTTCTTCTATTAAGTTATTTGAACAGTCCCGGCTTAAGCGGGACTGTTCAATTTCATTTCTTTAAATTCTTCACAATATTTTTATCACTGTTTGAAAATTTTCCTTGGTTTCAACCGCTTATCTTTGACAGGCAATAACCAATTGAAATTTCAGATAGCACCAAACAAATCTGGATGTAATGGGACGTTCTCGAAGCAATAGAAATCGCAAAAAGAATAAAAACGTATTTGTACCCCGATTTAATGAAGGCAGCCATGTAGAAGTGGCCGGCCGATATCGCGGGGTTACCGAAATTAACGAAAAGCTCTACGGCTTTGCCCGCAAGCTGGATCACGAATTTAGCTACGAACCGCGCGATCCGTTCCTTAATCCGGACGAGGTGAAAAAGCACGATTTGCGCTCCGGCTTAATCATTGAAGGTGAATACGAAGAGGATAATCACGGCCACCGCCATATTCACTCAATCGAAAAAATTAACGATCGCGACCCTATTCACTGGCAGCGTGCTACGCGGTTTGAGCTGCAAACCCCGATTATGCCCAATGAGCATATTAAGTTGGGGCACGACCCGGAAAACTACGATATGCGGGTTATTGATCTGGTTGCCCCCATTGGCAAGGGACAGCGTGCACTTATTGTTGCACCGCCCCGCACCGGCAAAACTGTGCTGCTAAAAGAAATTGCCGATTCCGTTTGTACTAACTACCCCGATATTCATACCAGCGTGTTACTGGTTGATGAACGGCCTGAGGAGGTAACTGATTTTATCCGGTCCACCGATGCCGAAGTTTTTGCTTCTTCTAATGACAAGGATACTAAAAATCACCTGCGGGTAACCGAAATGGCTCTTGGCTACGCTAAACGCAAAGCCGAAATGGGAGAGGATGCCGTGCTGCTTATTGACTCTATAACACGGCTTGGCCGGGCGTATAACGCCGCGCAGGCCAACAGCGGACGCACACTCTCGGGTGGTTTGGATATTCGCGCACTCGAAATTCCGAAAAAGATTTTTGGCTCAGCGCGGAAAATCGAAAATGGTGGATCGCTTACCATTATTGCCACCTGCCTCATTGAGACTAATTCCCGCATGGACGATCTGATTTTCGAAGAGTTTAAGGGAACCGGTAATATGGAGCTGGTGCTGGATCGTGAGCTTGCCAACGATCGTATTTTCCCGGCCATAAATATTACGTCTTCAGGAACGCGAAATGAAGATAAGTTCATCAAAGATTCGATGGAAGAGCGAAATATGGTGCGGCGCTACCTGCTCAAAAAATCACCCAAAGAATCGATGAACAGCCTCTTAAAAGTACTGCGCAACACCGACAGCAACGAAGAGCTGCTGAACCAGATAGCGGCTATGGTGTAAGTAGTTTTGAGTGGTGAGCTGTTGGTTTAGATTTATTAAACTGGCAGGCTTTTCCTAATGTGCCAAACCTCACTTCTTGTTGCGACTATTCGGATCTTGCATTTCTTTATGGCCTTTCT
>NNSL01000495.1 GCA_003123965.1 Balneolaceae bacterium SMO_bin1 | reverse complement strand
CTGGTATTTGGTCTTTACATTACCTTTCGGCTGGGCTTCATTCAGATACGCAAATTTAGCCACGGATTAAAGGTTGTTACCGGTTATTATGATGATCCTGAGGATGAAGGCGATATTAATCACTTCCAAGCGCTCACAACCGCTCTATCTGCAACTGTAGGAACGGGTAACATTGCCGGTGTGGCTCTTGCCATTCACTACGGCGGACCCGGCGCCCTATTCTGGATGTGGATTACCGCAGTTTTTGGTATGGCAATAAAATACACCGAAGTAACGCTCGCACAAGAGTACCGCAGCACCAACGAAGATGGCACCGTTTCGGGTGGCCCCATGTACTATATTGAACGCGGACTCGGTTCCAACTGGAAATGGCTTGCTATTGCTTTTGCTGTTTCCGCTGCTATCTGTGCGTTCTTAACGGGAAATGCCGTGCAGGCCAATACCGTAGCCGATGTAATGCAGACTGATTTTCAAATCCCTCTATGGCTTACTGGTCTGATAACAGCCAGCGTGGTAGCAGCTGTAATTCTTGGAGGCATCAAGCGTATCGGTAAAGTTACCTCTAAGCTGGTGCCGTTTATGGGTATTATCTACGTACTTGGGGCACTAATTATTTTGATCATTAATTACGATGCCATTCTGCCCTCCCTTGCCATGGTGGTTAGCTATGCTTTTAACCCCCAGGCCGGCGCTCTCGGAGTGGGTGCAGGAACGCTTATTTTCACCCTCAGCTATGGTGTGCAGCGTGGTATTTTCTCGAACGAAGCGGGTCAGGGTTCGGCTCCCATTGCCCACTCGGCTGCTAAAACAGACGAGCCCGTACGAGAAGGAGTTGTGGCCCTGCTTGAGCCATTTATCGATACCCTGGTAATCTGTACTATGACCGGCCTGGTTATTATCTCAACCGGATCGTGGGACTCTCAGCATAAAAGCAAAATTGACCCGCGCACTGACTCATTTACATATGAACTTTCTGAACAGGCGGCTGCTGGTGATGAAGCGGTAATATTCTTTAGTGACGGAACGCCCGAAAATGGTGAAATGCTGCATTACGAAGCCCCCGTTGACACCATGTTTATTGACTCGGATTACACGCAGGGTTTTACCGGTCGCGTTGTGCTTGAAGATCCCAACAACGACGGCATCTATAATGCAACTGAAGTCTTCACCGAAGATGGAACAGAACTTACAACGCTATACGGCGGAGTTGTTCAAAATGGCGCACCGTTAACTTCCGCAGCTTTTGAACGAGGGTTATCTCCCTTATTCCCTGGCGGCGGTTATTTAGTAACCTTCGCTGTGCTTTTATTTGCAGTATCAACATCTATTAGCTGGAGCTACTACGGTGACCGCGCCGCACAATATCTATTCGGTTTCAGTTCTATATTCTGGTACCGCCTCGTATTCGTGGGCATGCACTTCCTGGGTGCGGTCGCTTCGCTCGCTACGGTTTGGGCCTTCGGTGATGTGATGCTTGGCTTAATGGCCTTCTTTAACATCATTGCCCTGTTTATGCTGTCAGGCAAAGCATATCAAATCACCCAAGAATACTTCAGCAAAGATCACGATACTCCAGACTCCTAATTTTTTGAGTAATGGATTCACATTCATTTGAGCAAGTAACACTCATTGAGCACCCGGTTATCTCGCGGGACCTGACAATCCTGCGAGATAAAACCACGGCTCGGACTGATTTCCGCGCCGCCATAAAACGTATTGCCATCATATTGGCCTATAACGCGCTTAAAGAGCTCCCTCTTCGCTCATTAGAGGTGGAAACACCTATCCGTGAAACAACCGGCTACGATATTGACCAGGAAATATTCGTAGTCCCAATTTTACGTGCCGGGCTAAGCCTCACCGATGCACTGCTGCAGTTCATACCTGATGCCAAAGTGGGGCATTTGGGCATGTACCGCGATGAGGAAACCCATGAGCCGGTGGATTACTACTCAAATATACCCGATGGCGTTGAAGACGCCTTGGTCCTTGTGGTCGATCCCATGCTGGCCACCGGCGGCAGCGCCGATGACGCGCTCACTTTTCTCAAAAAGCAGGGAGCACAACATTTGCGTTTTATTTCGTTAATTTCAGCACCGGAGGGATTGCAGCGCCTGCAGCAGAAACACCCTGATGTGCAGGTAATCACTTCGGCTATCGACGAAAAGTTAAACGACGACGCATTTATTGTCCCAGGTTTAGGAGATGCAGGTGATCGCTATTTTGGCACCACATAAAATTTTCCAGTTTGTTAAACCCATTATTTTTGGGTTGATGGTCACCTTACTGCTCTCTTCATGCAGCGATCTTGATCAACAAGAAGCTCAACAAGTTAATCAAGCCCTTACCGACTCTCTTCTTTCTACCACGGAAACGTGGAATCTGGATATGGAAATCATCGAAAACGGGGCAAAAAAGTGCGTCTCCAGGGTAGCTATGCCGCTTCATATAACGTGAATGAAAATGAGGAAACACGCATCAGCGGACCGGTATCAATTGAGGTTTATGATTCCACTGCAGCTATCAAAACATGGGTGAATTCAGACAGCGCCATTTATCGAGCGCGGCAATCAGAGTTTGAGCTTTTCGGTGATGTGAACGTCCGCACGCGAAAAGAGCGAAACCTGGAATCGGAGTATTTAAAGTGGGATCAGGAAACGAATTTAATATCAACCCCACAATTTGTAATCATTACTACGCCTACTGACAGCATTGCCGGAACGGGATTTTCGGGCACCAGTGACCTGAGTGATTATACTATAAAAGAGCCAACTGGCCGGGTTGTTTTTGATTAGAAATATGCTTCCTTCCATATCATCCATTCCAAAAATTGAACCCATCGCCGCGCTCGTCGTGTTGATTTTTTTGCATTTGCCCGCCCTTGTACAAGCCCAAACTACAGTTCAAGTTATGGAGGCCGACAGCATTGTGGGGGGAACCGTGGATGGAGCCGCAGTGCAGAGAATTTTGGGTAACGTGCACCTGCAAACCGAAGATATGGATATGTACGCCGACAGCGCATACAAGTTTGACAGCAGGAATCTTGTGCGGGCATTTGGTAATATTGAGATTGACACCCAGCAGGAAAACATTTTCGCTGATACACTCACCTACTATACTGATATTGATTTTAGCGAACTGCGCGGTCGGGTGATCATTGAATCGGACAGTACCACTCTTTTTGGCAATAGCGTGGATTATCGCTTTTCGAATCGCGTTGCACATTTTCGGGATGAGATCAGGTTGGAAGACAAGCAAGGCATTCTGCGAGCCAATTCAGGTTTTTATTTTCGTGAGGCAGACAGCGCCACTTTTCGAGGACAGGTACAGCTCCGTGATTCGCTGCAATACATTGAAGGCGACAGCCTGTTCAGTAACCGTCAGCGCGAATACTACGAATTGCACGGCTCGGTATATGCCAACGATCCTGAGAATGAAACCATGCTGAAAGGTGATTATCTGGAAGCAGATTCCACCGGCAGACGGCTAATTGAAGGTAACGCCTGGCTCAAAAATTATCGGCAGGATACTACTGCCACCCAGTCAGACACCCTGCAACCCATCGCGACCGACTCTTCAATAACAGCCCCGCCCGATAGCGCCCGCTCCGATACATTAATCGCAGAACCTGCGACCCAGGCAGAGGCCGATACCACGCATATTCAGGCAAGACGAATCTTGTCGCTCCGCAACCGAATGCCCACCGATACCACCAACACTATAAAAGCTTTCGAGAACGTGCGCATTTGGTCGCGTGACTTTTCTTCCGTTTCTGATACCGCCCAGTACGAGAGCGCGGCCCAAACGTTTGAGCTGTGGTCGAACGCGAAAGCCTGGCACGAACAAATTCAGCTTAGCGGACCGTATATTTGGGTGAAGCTTGCCGGCGGCGACATTCGGCGTTTAATTTCGCACCCCAAGCCTTTCATAGTGCAGCAGGATACCGCCATAAACAGGCTGAACCAGATAAAAGGAGACACACTGAATGCGCAGTTCCAAGATGGCCAACTTGACCTTATGCGCGTATTTCGCAATAGTCACCTGCTGCGTTTTACCCAAAAAGATGGGCAACCCGATGGCGCTCTTGATTTGCGCGCACCGATAACAGAAATATATTTCGAAAATGGCCAGCTGGTGGAGCTGGTATCACTTGGCAACAATGAGCTTATCAATGGGAACTACCTGCCGGAAAGTGAACAGATTGCCAAACGCCGCCTGGATGGCTTCACCTGGAATCCCGACCAGCGGCCGCAAGAACCTAAAGAACCCATGCAGCGGCGTTTTGCACCTATTCCTGAAGAACCACCTTTTGAACTTCCGACGCGGTATTTGGAGCATATCGGCAGACCCGATTCGCTGCAAACTTCACCGGCCGATACTACTGACGTTCCTGCCGACAGCGTGCAAAGCAGCAACATCACCCCGTTTCTTCAAGGGCACGGGTTTGATCCACTACCTGCTGTTGTTTGCTGCGCGGAACCGCGGCGTAGTGAGCAAATTTTCGGCCGTAGGTGGCACTTCCGCGCGTCATGGATTTGAGCTGCGTGGCATAATGATCCAGTTCTTCGAGCGGCACCTGCGCCTTAATTTTTTGGATAGAGCCTTCCGCATCCATGCCCAAAATTTGGCCTCGTCGCAGTGCTGATGTCACTCATCACATCACCCATGTAGCGCGCCGGAACGGTAACCACAATTTCATATATAGGCTCCATTAATTTAGGTTCTGCCTCCATAAAGCCTTGTTTAAAAGCCATAAGGCCAGCCGTTTTAAAAGCCGCATCGTTTGAATCAACTGAATGCATGCCCCCGTCAAACACCGAAACGCGCACATCACGCACGCGGCAATTACTCATAGGTCCGTTCTCCATTTTTTCCATAATGCCCTTTAAAATGGCCGGCATAAAACGGTTGTCAATCACACCGCCCACGATGCAGTTTCGGAATACGAGCTTTCCGCCCCATTCCAGGTCAATTACCTGCTCATCGCGCACCTTCAGATCGCTGTGCTCCGGCATGCTGCCGTTCAGCGGTTCCATAAGCATATTTACTTCAGCAAACTGACCGGCACCGCCCGACTGTTTTTTATGCTTGTACGAGGTGCGCACTGATTTGGTGATGGTTTCCCGGTACGGAATCCGCGGGGTTACAAAAGCGACGTCAAGGTTAAAGCGATTCTCAAGTTCATATTTAATCACCGCCAAGTGTTCTTCGCCCTGCCCGTGAATAATAACTTGCCGCAGTTCCTGGCTGTGTTCCACTTTCATGGATAAATCTTCGCGCTGCAGCTGATGCAGGGCACTGCCCAGTCGATCTTCGTCACCTTCGTGCTTTAACTCAACAGCCGTGCGTATAACCGGTGGCGGAAATTCTATAGGCTCCAGTTCAACAGGGTGTTCTTTGTCGTGCAATGTGTCATTTACCCCCGTGTCCTTCAGTTTCACGGCCGCCCCGATATCACCCGTATGCATTTCGGATATCTCTTCACGCTTTTCGCCGTTGGTTAAATACAAGCTTGAAAGGCGCACCGTATTACCGGTTGAACTATTGTTCAAATCTTGGCCTGCTGAAATGGTACCGCCATACACTTTAAAATAGAGCAAATCGCCGACGTGTGATTCCGCACTGTTTTTGAACATAAACATTACGGGCGACCCATCTTCATTGAGCTCGTGCTCAGTTCCTTGGGTGTCTTTCGGCGGGTTTGCCTCAAGCGGATTGGGCGCCACATTGCCGAGGAATCCCATTACCCGACCGGTGCCCATATTACGGCTGGCGCAATTGCAAAAAACGGGGAAAATATCGCGCTTC
>NNSL01000420.1 GCA_003123965.1 Balneolaceae bacterium SMO_bin1 | reverse complement strand
TGCTGGTGCTTATGGACTCCATAACGCGACTTGCCAGGGCCTACAATATTTGCGCACCAAGTTCTGGACGTACAATGTCTGGCGGTGTTGATTCTGAAGCTTTAAAGGAACCGCGACAGCTTTTTAGCTCGGCCCGAAATCTGGAAAACGGTGGAAGTCTAACCATACTGGCTACGGCTCTTGTTCAAACCGGTTCCCGTATGGATGATCTTATCTTTGAGGAGTTTAAGGGTACGGGTAATATGGAAATTGTGCTTGACCGCAACCTCTCTGATCGACGAATTTTCCCTGCTATTGATGTATTTAAGAGTGGCACGCGTAGAGAGGAACTTATTGTGCCAGACGAGGAACGCGAAAAGGTTGTACTGCTTCGTCGCTACTTAAACCGCATGAATGCTTTTGAAGCGATGGAATTTACGCTTGATAAAATGAAGGGCACCGAAAATAACGAAGAATTCCTTTTATCGATGAATAAGTAAATAGGGATTTATTACACTTCTTTCAGCACGTAATTTTTATCCTCATCTTTTGCAAGCTGACCTATTGTGGAATGCACGGAATGATAGAAATATAGAAAAGCACTTTTCCGGTATGCTTCCCGTAAAAATTTGATTTTCATTTTTTTGGCCTGCACGGCATTCACATCAAAACTTCCCGAAAAAAATCGGTTGAGGTACTTCGCGGTAGGCAGTAAATCGCCCAAATAATAGGCATGCTCACCGTTATCAGAAACCGTAACAATTTGATGCCCCGGAGTATGGCCACCTGTGCGTACGAGCTTGATACCTGGTACAACTTCATTCTGCTTGGTGTTCACCAATTCAAAGAATCCATCAGCGTAGAGGCGATAAAAATCATCAAGTCGGTAAAAGGTTGAATGAGACCCGTTCTGCTGCACTTGATTGATGGCAAAATCCCATTCTAATTGCTGCACGTAATGTTTTGCATTGGGGAATACGGCTTGCGTACGGGCATTTTCATCGTTCCTGCTTATACCCGCGGCGTGATCGTAGTGCAGGTGCGTTAGAATTACATGGGTGATATCAGAGGGTGTAACATCAAAAATATCGAGGTTGGTGCATACATTAGATACATCCGCATTTTCGCTGCCGGTATCAAGGCCCCAGCCAAGGCCGGCATCAACCAGAATATGGTACGTACCATCGGTTATATACAGTGGGTTGATGCCAGTTAGGGTGTCACCGGTTTGGACGATTGATGAATCGTCGGGTTCGTCGTTAACCGGCGTACGATTGATCTTGCCGTCTTCAAAAAGTTCAAAACGGCCCTCGTTCAGCTGCTCAATGGTAAATCGTCCTATCTCCATTATCAGCGGAATTTATTTTCGTTGTCACTACTCAATCACAAGATCGTAGGGGAAAAGCAGCATGGCGTCGCGTTTTTTCATTATGGAAACCTGGCGCTGCAGCTGGTTCATTTCTTTGCTTTCCAAAAAGGTCCCTGCAACCATGCTTTTTACCTTGGTTTGGGCAGCGCCCATCAACAATTGATATAGGTCTTTTGATTTTGGGAATGATTCAGTTTCATATGCCTGCAGGCCAGCTTTTTCAGCAGCAATTGAGAGTGCGGTATCCATGCCGCCCAGCACATCTACCAGGTTTTCTTCCTTGGCATCGGCGCCGGTCCAGACGCGGCCTTGGGCAACATCATCAACCTGCTGCTTGGTTAAGCCCCGTGATTGGGCCACCTTGCTGATGAACGTATCATAAAACTTATCTACATAGCTTTGAAAAGCCTGCTGTTCGCTTTCAGTGAAACTTTGCGTAGGCAGCAGCCAGTCGGCGTGCTGGTGCGATTTAACCTGATCGAAGGTAATACCAAGCTGCTCGTTGAAAAGTTGCTTGGTATTGAACTTGGTAGCAAATACCCCTATTGAACCAGTGATGGTGGTAGGTTCGGCTATGATGCTGTCGGCCGCCATAGCTATGTAATACCCGCCTGAGGCCGCAACAGGGCCCATGGATACGATTACGGGCATCTCGGTTTTGGTTTCTTGAAGCATGTTCCAGATGGCATCAGAAGTACTGCCCGACCCGCCAGGACTGTTGATACGAACAACCAGCGCCTGCACGTTATCGTCTTCGGTTGCCGCTTCAAGCTGCTCTTTAAACCATGGGGCCGTAATTAGCTGTTCACCAAACGGAGAATTCCCAAGGCCAGGCAGAATGGGTCCTGAAGCATAAATCACGGCTATTTTTCCCTCTGAATCCGGTGTCTCAACTCCGGCTGATGCATTACTTACTTTAGCATAGCGGTTGCCATCTATCGACTTGTATGATTCGCCATTGGTCAAGCCAATGCGCTTATTTATGAGAGAATCAAGCTGGTTTGTGTAAAGAAGTGAATCAATCAACCCTTCTTCATAACCAAATGATGCGGTTAGACGCGGCATTTCGTTAAGCAGGTTATTTAATTCATCAGCAGTTCGACCCGTTTTTTGGGCAGCTGCATTCACGAACTCACTTGAAACATCATTTAAAATCTGGGTTAGCTGATATTCGTTGGCTTCTGAAAGTTCTTTGCGAATGTAAGGTTCAACAGCCCCTTTGTATTCTCCGCTGCGGGTGATTTCGGTTTGGACGCCCACTTTTTCGAACAATCCGTCGTAAAAGGTAACCTGGCTGTAAAATCCGTCAAACTCAAAGAATGATTCGGGTGGAGAAAAAACGGAATCGGTAGCTGTGGCGAGATAATAGCCTTTCTCGTTGTAGCCGATGTCGTTGGTAGTGGCATATATAAATTTATCGGTTGAATCCCGAAACTGAGTAATGGTACGATGGGCTTCCTGCAAGTTGGCCCAACCTTCACCTACAAAATCGATTTCCAACAACACGCCTTTGATGCTTTCATCAGCGGCAGCTTTCCGTAAATTTTCCTTTAGTGTTACAAGCGAAATTGTGTTTACGGGCGCAAGATCTAGCAACTCTTCGATGGGATCGATATTTTGGCGCGCAGGTAAAGTACCGCTGATATTCATTTTCAATACGGAGTTATCGCGCACATATGGTTCTGGTTCACCCCCGGTACTTATGGCTGCAAAAACCAGTACAAAGAATAGTATTACCATGGCCAGTAAGGTTCCGATGGTGGCTGCAATTAGTGTTTTAAAAAATTTCATACTTTAAGAAAATTTACGTTGTTTGGTAACTATTTTTAGTACCTGTCCTTTTACACAATAACGGTGTAAAAGTTACAAAATCTATACATACAGAAAGCCTTTGAACAGGAATGATCCCTGGGGCAGTGGGGTTAATACACCTTATTTGGTGCACATCTGCAAATTGTATTATAGGGTTTGTATTTTCGCAGATAGATCCTGTCCAATTTTCATAAGATGGTAAAAAAAAGACGCCTATAAACAAAAATAATATGCAAAAATTTGATGTTATCGTAGTTGGGTCGGGGCATAACGGGCTGGTTACGGCCTGCTACCTGGCGAAAGCCGGCTACGAAGTCTGCGTGGTTGAACGCCGTGAAAATATTGGTGGTGCTGTGTGCACCGAAACCATGTTCCAGTCAGACCGATTCCCTGAAGGCTTCCAGATTGATGTGGGATCTTCAGTACATATTATGATTCACCAGACCGGTATTATTGAAGAGCTGGAATTGGAAAAATACGGTTTGGAGTACATTGAAATGGATCCCATCATGTCATACCCAATTCCGGATGGGAAAGGCGTAATTCATTTCTTCAAAGATTTGGAGCGAACGTTGGACTCAATCGGCAAAGTTGCTCCTGAGGATGTAGAAAATTATCGTGAATTTGTTGAGTTCTGGGGCCGCATCAACCAAGGCGTATTGAAAGCTTTTATGACTCCGCCAAGTGCCAAAAATATTGGTTCGGAACTGGCTAAAATGCAGCTCAAAAATGGTTCTCTATTTGAAAAGGGAACTCAGTTGAGCGGAATGCAGAAGATTTTTGCCAACTACGGCAAGGTAGTGAACGACGCCTTTGAAAATCCGTATCTGAAGGCCGCGATTATCTGGTTCGCCGCACAGAGTGGCCCCACCCCCGATCACCCCGCTACGGGCGATTTTGCGGGCTGGCAGTCGATGTTGCACCAGAGTGGTGCCAAACATCCGCGGGGAGGCAG
The DNA here is from genome assembly GCA_003123965.1 of Balneolaceae bacterium SMO_bin1. Next base: position 1,734 of record NNSL01000420.1, on the reverse strand, counting down.
CGGCATGCTCACCCGGGCCATGGCAAATTTTATTGAGGCTCACGGCGGCACTATCATTACCGGTGCGCCGGTAGAAGAAATCATCATAGAAAATGGATCTGCAACAGGCGTAAAAACAGAAACTGGAAGTGAGTTGCGTGCCGATCGCGTGGTATCAAATGCGCATGTGCAAAAAACGATGATGGGTATGGTGGGACGCGAGCATTTAGAGCCCTCTATGTATAAAAAAGTTGAGAATATAAACGTGGGCAATGGTTTTGGTATGGTAATACGCTGTGCGGTAGAAGAACTGCCGCAATATACAGCCTGCCCCGATGATGATTACGTGCACAACGGTATGCAGCTGCTTGCGCCATCGCAGCAGTATATGAAAAATGCAATCGGTGATTACATGAAAGGCCGCCCACCTGAAAAGCCGCCGGTGTTGCCAATGACTTTTTCCGAGATTGATCCTGATGTAGCCCCTTCAGGCGGACATACCATGTTTGTATGGGCGCAGTGGCATCCCTATGAACTCTCAAACGGGGAGCACTGGGATGATATTCGCGAGCGCGAAGCCCAAAAAATATACGATGTGGTTGTGGACTACGCGCCCAACATGGAAGGCAAGTTAATTGACTGGTATATCCAAAGTCCGCTGGATATTGAACGCAAGCATAATATGCCGCGCGGTAATGTAATGCACGTTGAAATGAGTTTTGACCAGATGTTTATGTTTCGGCCCATCCCCGAAATGAGTCAGTATAAAACGCCTATTGAAAATTTATATCTTGCGTCGGCTTCCTGTCATCCAGGCGGGGGCGTATTTGGCGCTGCCGGATACAATGCCGCTCAGGTTATTCTCAAGGATTTAAAAAAGAGCAGGTGGTTTCATTTTTGAAGATGAATCTAAAATCCCCATTTTAGGGTGATGGAGAAATCGAATGCGGTTGTTAAAATTGATTTAAATGCGATTGAGGCCAATTTGAATCGCATCAATTCCTATCTCAGCGCCGGGGTGGGGCAGATGGCAGTAGTGAAAGAAAACGCATACGGCCACGGCGCTATTGAGGTTGCCCGGCATATTGAAGATATTGTGAGCTGGTTTGCGGTAAATGATGTTTCGGAAGGCGTTGAATTGCGCGAGGCCGGTATTACAAAACCAATTCTGGCTTTTGCTGTGCCTGAGCAGAAATTCGCAGAACACTATCGAAATTATAATATTACTGCAACCATCAGTGCGCTCGCTCACTTTAATTTGCTGCCGCCGGATACCGAGTACCATCTCAACTTTGATACGGGTATGGGGCGCCTTGGTTTTCGCCCAGAACAAGCAGAACGTGTGTTAGCAGCCATGGCCAATCACGCCGAATTACACTGCACCGGACTATATTCTCACTTTGCAACGGCCGATGAAACTGACTCAGAAAAAAAATCTTACCAGTTACAACTTTTCGAAAGCATTCGTCAAAATTTCGACGGGAATAAAGTTACGCATATGAACAATACGGCTGCGGCGGTGCAACTGCCTGAGGCTCAATATGATATGGTGCGCGTGGGCATTGGCATGTATGGATATCCGCCGGGTGATATTTCGATACCGGGCTTGGAGCCTGCTATGCGTTTGAGCACCCATATAGTGCAAGTGAATGAAATAAAAAAGCAGAAACGGTAAGCTACGGCGCCAGATGGCAGGCACCTGAAAGTGGTTATCTGGCCACCATACCGGTTGGTTATGCGGATGGTATACCGCGC
>NNSL01000397.1 GCA_003123965.1 Balneolaceae bacterium SMO_bin1 | reverse complement strand
TGAGTGTTGTATGTTGGAGATGCTACCAACATCAGCATGGGATTCTTCTTAATATACATCGCAGGAGATAAAGATGTACAAAAACGATTTTTTGAAAGAGAATTACAGTGATCTGCCAGATGAAGTAAAAGATGTTATAATAAAGTTAATTTCTAAGACTTCTGATACGATGTTAAATAATCTCGGTACAAAGAATGAATGATTCTTCAGCTTTATGGAGGATAGGCTGGCATATGTCTTATAGAATGAAAAGCTGAAATAAAAGTAAATATTCATAATTAAATTTTTAATATGCCATCTATAACCGACATACCGCCTCCATTTGTTCAGGCTGAGCTGGATGGGCTCGATTCTAACTTGGGTCAAACTATTCCGCCCAAGCACCTTGATCATAACGTATTAATTGCGACCTGGAACATACGCGCTTTTGGTGGTTTAACTGAGCAGTGGACCGAAGTGACGACCGGCAGTCCCAAACGCAACCTGCATGCCTTGGCGTGCATTGCAGCTATTATTGCCCGTTTCGATGTCATTGCCGTACAGGAGGTAACCGGCAATCTAAAAGCGCTGCGTCATCTGTTAAAGCTGCTGGGCAGCCATTGGAGCTTTATTCTTACCGATGTAACGCGGGGCGATCGGGGCAATAATGAGCGCATGGCTTTTCTTTTTGATACGCGGAAAGTTACGTTGTCGGGCCTGGCGTGTGAGTTGGTAATACCAGAAGACGACGCCGTGAGCAGCAATGCATTTACGCGGCAGTTTGCCCGCACCCCTTATGCGGCGGCTTTTCAAACGGCGGGGCATACTTTTATCCTTATCACCATGCACGTACTGTACGGCGAAAGTCCGGATGATCGGCTGCCTGAGCTGAAAGCCATAGCACGCTGGCTCGATGAATGGTCGAAAGAAGCCAGCGCCTGGGATCACGATCTTATTCTGCTTGGAGATTTTAATATCGACCGGATGGATGACCCGCTCTATCGCGCCTTTACATCTACAGGCTTGCATACGCCGGTTGATCTGCATGCCGTTCCACGGACTATTTTCAGTGATCCCGATGAGCCGGATAAGGCCAAGTTTTATGATCAGATTGCCTGGTTCACGGATGAAAACAACGAGCCACGTCTTTCAATGGAATATGCCAGCGCAGGGCATGTTGATTTTGCCGAGCTCGTGATGCGCTCCATCACCAACCGGAAGCTTTCCTGGCGCATGTCTGACCATTATCCGCTCTGGGTAGAGTTTCTGGTTTAGCCATGCGGTAATATGGGTGGTCAAAAAATTTCACTGATGGGATATACATACACCAGATATAAGTAAAAAAATGCGAGAGATATTACCAGAATAATCACCCCTAGTACAGGTGATGTGATTTTGACCCCGCTGGCTGATGCTTCAAATTCGGTAATGCTTTCTGATGGTGGTTGGCCATCAATTTCTTCGCGGCTCATGGATTTGTAGAACTGGATGGCCGAGAAGCAGATGCCCGAAAAAACCAGGAAAAGCACACACCAGAAAATGAATTTTGTAGAAAACAGCTGCCATGCAAAAACATCTTTGCGATGCGCAAATCCCGAAACGCGGTATTCGTAGTAGGCATACATGGCATTTTGATACATGTCCAGCGTAGAATCACTAAGCATTTGCTGCTGCATGGCTGTAGGTGGCGAAATAATTGAGTCGGGAATGGACTGAGTGCCGCTGTCTATATCGTCCTGCATTTGGCCCAAAATGCTGTCAACCTTGGCCTGCTGGTTCTGAACGGTATCGTTCTGCGCCGTAGCACTATGAGGCAAAACCAATAGAACTAGCGGAAAAAACAGTATTAGTTTAGTCATGTTGATTCCTTCCCTGTCAAACATATTAAATATCACTCAATCGTAGTTTTTCGAGAAAAGTGTAGCGCAGGTTGACCTGTTCATAAATATTTGAGCTATTATTCTCCTCGAACTGCTGATAATTCTCAAATGCCTGCTCCTCCAGCGAACTCTTAATTTTGCTAAGCAGCTGGTATCCAAAATAGTCAATCCAGGCATTTAAACTTTCCAGCCATTCTTGGTTCACATTGGTGGCGGTATTTGTGGCCATTCCAGGTGGATCGGCCGGTTCATGTGCTCCCTGCACCTCGCTGAAAAAGAGCTGGGTATAGCTGGTATCACCCGTTGCAGGATTTACATAATAGCGGCTTCTGTTAGAAATAATCCCTTCAACACTGCCATCGGAATAATAGAGCTCAATAGTGCCGTTGGGTTTAACAGTTCTCTTTTCAACTACAATTTCTTCGGTGGTGTCTGGCGGTACAATATTTGGCAACTCTTCGGGGACAACGTTCAATTGCTTGGGGGCGCTGTCGGGTATAGTATAAATCTCCGGTAAAATAGGAGTGTATGTCATGGTTTGGCCAAAAGTAAAGTCTACCGGTACAAAAAATTCAAAAATTGTTGATCCTTGACGCGTATCGACCACCTGAACCCGAAGCTGATCGACAGTTGTAATAGTTCCTTTGGTTACTGAAAATTGCGCCGAACCACGGCCGCGCATGCTGGTGTAATTAGGTGAGCCGCTGGCAGCGTAATTTGGCGTGAGCCGACCAGATGTAAATGGCCGTATAAATATGCGAAATCCACCCCGGCGGTTCAGTGTGTACTCAAAATTAATGGTAACATCTTCACCAAAGTTAAGGGTTGAAGGAGAGCTGGGAGAGATTTCAGTAATTGATATCGACTGGCCATGCGCAAGCTGCGCCCAAAAAAGTAAGGATGAGACAATACCGAGAAACAGAATTTTCTTTTTCATATCGCCTCGGGGTTTTTTAGTAGTTAATAAAATTATTGATAAAATTGGGGTAAATGTCACTACCGAATTTTGCTACCGAATTTTACCACCCCGGCATTAATTTGGGGCAAAAAGACTACTCCTTCTCGACGTAATTACCGTGTACCCAACCCCTTATTTTGGTCTCCACCTGCAGCCATCCATTTGATTCTCCGATAACATTTACCCGCGTGTTTTTCGTGAGCGGGTTAGCAACGGTAGGATTGCTGGCTGAAGGCCCTGAGCGAATATTGAGCATAGATGCATTTACAATCGCTGGGTTTTGGTACAGCTCGGCATCTTTCTGCCGCTCTTCTTCCTGCGTATCGCTACGGTCGCCATGCAGCAGCCGCTCACGCATTTTATCTAAAGGAAAAGCGGGTCCGGGATCAATTTTTCGGCCCGGCGACACTTCTTCGTGGCCCAGAATGTGTTTAATATTATATTTTTTAATCAAATCGGTACATAAATCATAGGTAGCGCTGATTTGCTCTTCCGTGTATCGGTGCCAATACGTAAGTTGATCTTCATTGCGGTGCACGGCTTCAATCACCTGGTTGGGTGGGTAGCTTTTGCCAAACCACGATACAAATTCGTCACCGCTTTTTTCCAGCCGCCCGGCGTTCACAATTTCAATGCCGATGGCATATTTGTTAAATCCAATCCGGTCGCCATAGGCACTGCGTCCTGCATGCCAGGCCACTGTATTAAAAGGTACCAGCTGGGTGATATTTCCATTGGCAGCTACAACAACATGCGCAGATGCGCTGATATTTGATTCGGTAAAAGTATGAATAGCCGATTCTGCCGAGCCGCCCGCAGTGTAATGAATGATAATTGTGTCTGGTAAGTCAGGACCAAATTTTCCGCTCGTCTTTGGTGATTTTATAAAGTCAATGTCGTTGGAATCGAGACGGTGGTTGGAGATTTTCATAATAGAAAAGAAATTTCAATTTGGATTATTTCATCGGGGTGATGGAAATGCTTATTGAAAATGGTGTTTTATGTCAGTGTTTTGAAAACAGATCCAACAACGGCGCTCAACAATGCTGATTTCAGCTTGTCAATGCGAGCCTGTGCAAGTCCTTTTTGTTTAAGGGCTTCCATTTGCGCCAGGTCTTTTTTTGCCTGCAGCAGGTATTCAAATTCATCGCGTGTCAGTTTGCCCTCGGCCATCAGTTGGGTCCACCGCTGCAGGTCGTCACGTGTTTTTTCTACAAATGCGCGCCCGTCCTTAATAAGTTCATCTTTGATATCTTCGCCCGCCTCTTTAGCGATGCCGGTGAGCTGAGTTTTGAGCAGGCTCAAAAATTGGCTGAAATCATCCATGATTTACTCCACGTCTGAAGGTTTTCGTTTTCCGCTTTCGAGTTCAATAATGGTGTCAAAAGCATCGCTGATAATTCGTTTATTTTCATCGATGAATACCTGCGACATACTTCCCTTTTGCTCCCACCGCGCTAAAAAACCGCCTAATAAGTTGCGTTCAGGGTCGAGAAGAATTTCCCACTGTCGGGTAGTAGTGTCATTATTAGGTCTGCCTAGCGCATACTGGTAGGCCTTTTGCAGTTCGCTTTGCAGCCGGGTGATTTCCGTTTGATGCGTACTGTATTCTTCAGTTGCTTTGCTTACCACATCAAGCGATTCAACTTTGAGTGATACGGCCTGCTGGTATGCTTGCTCGCTGAATACAGCCTGCATATTGCCGCATCCGGAAATGATAATTGCAGCGGCTAAAAAGCTGAGTAAGGCTTGTTTTGAAATTTTCATAGCGTTAGGATTTGAGTTCAAAGTCCCGCAGGTCGTCTTCAATGACGCCCATAATTTTATCAACAATATTGTTCCGTTTAAACCTGGCCACCACTTTGGCTGCTCGCCGTACCATCCAGCCTTCAATGTATTGGTCAATAAGCCGCCCGATAACGGCTTTGGTTCGGCCTTCAACTTGGCTGCGTAAGGTTTGTAACTCATGATCAGACATGCCGAGCGTATGCCAACGCAAGGGGAATGCTTCGCTTTTCGCTTCTCCCATTAGCGGAATAATGGGCAGGAAGCGCTTGCCGTCTTCTTCGTATGAAAATTGTTCAAAATCTTCTGCTGAATATTTGCCAAACACCGGGTTGTTTTTGGCTTGGTCTACGGGTAAGGCAAAATAGCGCCGCAGGAATTGCTGGCAGTTACGCCGACCCAACTGAAAATCATGCATTCTGAATTTTTTGGACATAAAGCCGCCGAATCCATTTAAAAAGCCCGAGGCAATGGGATATTCCGCCTTTTCATCCTGAGGCGTGTAGCGGGTTGGAGCAATAAGGAATCGGCTATACACATCATTTGAGTTAGCCAGGATAAGCTCGTCAGGTTTAAATCGGGATTGTGATAGCAGGCTGCTGAATAATTGGCCTAGCACGCTTATGATATCGTAATCCTGCAGGTCTGATCCATTTTTGAGAGCACTCATTTTTTCGCTGGGAAAAGGGTCAACCATAATCACGCTCCGTCGTACGCTATCAGCTCCACGGGGATTAAATTGGTTGTCTCCGGCCAGGGTTTGCCGGGCCAATTCAAGGGGTTCATTATCCATAACGCCGCCGTCAACCGAAAGGAAATTGAACTCATTGCTTGTGCTTTCGGGCCAACTTGGGGCAATGGTTTTCATTTCAATACACTTGTTTGGCGCTGATGGATTTTCGGAGTCCGGACGGAGGGGAACGGGCCACGAGCGTAAATCATAGTGTGAAAAAGGGCGCTTGAGTTTTCGCGGAGCCAATCCCCCCGGGAAATGCACCGGTGGCCAACGCTACATTTTTAAGCAGATCCCAGTTTGGGTGCCCATCATCTTTGGGGTTCAGCCATTCGGTTTCTTTGGAATTGGGCGCTTCATCCCCCAGCAGAAAATGGAAGAAATCGGTGTGCTGCGAAATAGTATGCCCCTTGCCCGAGCGGCCCTTAAACTGGATATTGTATGGAACGCCCTGCAGGTTAGTGACCGTAAGGTACAGGTGCAGCTTATCTGCGATAAAACGTGGGCGCGATCCGGTAGGATTAAATGTGATTGTTTTGTCGGCAATTTCATCA
>NNSL01000468.1 GCA_003123965.1 Balneolaceae bacterium SMO_bin1 | reverse complement strand
GGTATTTGAGATTATCACTGTCAATGGGTTTTTCATTACGCTTTTTGTCGTATCAGCCCTGATCTTTAGATATACTGAGCATGAAAATATCAGCCAAGAGGCAGCATAAACAGACAACTTATTATGACTATTTCTAAAAAATTACGCCGACACAAATGGGTGGCAGGAATTATAATTCTACTTGGATTTTTGACGCTGCTCTATGGCATTATTGTAGAAGATGAGCCGACCGCCGTGGCACTGCTGCTGATTATATGTGGTGTAGTGTGGTATCTTGTAGCCAGTGCCAAATACAAATAGCCGAAAACAGGATATTCCGACTGGTCCCCAAACATTAATTGCACCAGGAAAAAGTGTTTTTGAGGCTTATGCCATTACAAGCTCTTCGGTATATGCCTCATAAAATTTGGAAAAATTAGGTATTGGCTGATCATTTTTTGTTTCTCAAATTTCAAACATCAAACCTAACACAAACGTGGAGAATGCAGCATTTAATCACTCCACAGCACCCCAAAAAAATAGGAGCTCTTATGGCTGTTTATATGGTTGAAAACTACGTACTCCGGTACGATCTCGAAAATGACCGACCCTGGTTAATTGTTCACTACAAAGAAAGCGGTAGTTGGAGAAACGTAAACTGGTATCCACCTAAAGAAGATGCGGTATTTCTTAGCGATATGCTGCGTAATGAAAAACCCGTATATTTGGTTGAGTCTAGAAACAGAAAATGGTTGACGACTTCATCAGAACAAATTGGAGAGGAAGAAACCTAGTACTATTTTCTGGCAAACACGCCACTCACCTTTACGAAGGTTCAATCTTGATTCTAATAAAAAAGGCAGCCCATTGCAGGCTGCCTTTCTATCATATAGAATTAATGGAGGTAATTAGTCCAGATCAAAGCGATCGAGCTCCATCACTTTAGTCCATGCATCAACGAAGTCGTTTACAAACTTCTCTTCTGCGTCATCGGCTGCATAAACTTCCGAAAGTGTACGCAGCTCCGATTGTGAACCAAAGATCAGGTCAACGCGTGTAGCCGTCCATTTCACGTCACCAGTTTCACGACTTTTTCCTTCGAACAGCATTTTATCGTCCGAAGTGGCTTCCCAGGTGTAATCCATATCGAGGAGATTTACAAAGAAATCATTCGTTAAGGTTCCCGGCTGTTCGGTAAGAACGCCGTGATCGGAATTATCGTAATTGGCATTCAACGATCGCATTCCGCCTACTAACACCGTCATTTCAGGAGGCGTAAGATTCAACAGCTCCGCTTTATCAATCAAGAGCTTCTCGGGTTTACCACCCTTAACTTTAGGACTGTAGTAGTTGCGGAATCCATCAGCATCCGGGTTGAGCCATTCAAACGATTCTACGTCCGTCTGTTCGGCCGTTGCATCATTGCGGCCCGGAGTGAAGGGTACCTCGATATCATGTCCGGCATCAGCGGCCGCTTTTTCAACGGCAGCAGATCCACCAAGAACAATCAAATCAGCGAGTGATACGCGTTTATTGCCACTCTGGCTATTATTGAACTCTTCCTGGACGCCTTCGAGTGTTTCAAGCACTTTTGAAAGCTGCTCGGGATTGTTCACTTCCCAATCTTTTTGAGGAGCCAGGCGTATACGCGCTCCGTTAGCACCGCCGCGCATATCAGAATCGCGGTATGTTGATGCAGACGCCCACGCTGTGGTCACCAATTCGGAAACTGTTAAGTTGGTATCCAGAATCTTAGCTTTAAGCTCTTCAACATCCTTTTCGTCGATTAGTTCATGATCAACTTCTGGTATTGGATCTTGCCAGATCAGATCTTCCTCAGGAACTTCAGGGCCAAGATATCGAGACTTCGGTCCCATATCGCGGTGAATAAGCTTAAACCATGCACGAGCATAAGCTTCGGCAAATTCTTCAGGATTTTCGTAGAAGCGTTTAGATATCTTACGATACTCGGGATCCACTTTCAATGCGAGATCCGTTGTAAGCATCATTGGAGCATTTTTCTTGCCTTCTTCGTGGGCATCGGGCACAGTACCTTCTCCCGCTCCATCTTTTGGTTGCCATTGATACGAGCCGGCAGGACTCTTGGTCAGCTCCCACTCATATTCAAACAGGTTTTCGAAAAAGCCCATATCCCACTGCGTAGGATTATTGGTCCAGGCACCCTCTTCACCATCCGTGATGGTGTCAGCACCCTTTCCGGTTCCATAATCACTGGTCCAGCCAAATCCCTGCTCTTCAATGTCGGCAGCTTCAGGTTCGTGCCCTTTGTGTTCCAGAGGACCGGCACCATGTGTTTTACCAAAGGTGTGTCCACCAGCAATAAGCGCAACTGTTTCTTCATCATTCATAGCCATGCGCTTAAACGACTGCCGTATATACTGGGCTGATTTTTCGGGCACAGGCTCACCATTTGGTCCTTCTGGATTCACATATATAAGTCCCATGTGATCGGCAGCGAGCGCACCTTTAAGATTTCCTTCTTCATCGTGGCGCTCATCACCAAGCCATTCTTCCTCAGAACCCCAGTTTACTGAATGATCGGGTTCCCAGTCGTCTTCGCGTCCGCCGGCAAAACCATAGGTTTTGAAACCCATAGTTTCCATTGCAACATTACCAGCCAACACTAGTAAGGTCAGCCCACGAAAGCTTACGCCCATACTTCTTTTTGATGGGCCAGAGCAAGCGGCGAGCTTTATCCAGGTTAGCATTGTCGGGCCAGCTGTTAAGTGGTGCAAAGCGCTGCTGGGCACCAGCTGCTCCGCCGCGCCCGTCGGCAACACGATACGTACCTGCGGCGTGCCACGACATTCGAATAAACAGCCCGCCATAGTGACCCCAGTCGGCCGGCCACCACTCTTTAGAGTCGGTCATTAAATCACTGAGATCTTGCTTTAGGGCCTCATAATCCAAATCCTTAAATGCCTCTGCGTAATCAAAATCTTCATCCATGGGCGTTGCCTTGGTTGAATGCTGGCGCAGTATATCTATATTCAGACGTTCTGGCCACCAATCATCAACCTTGGTGCCTTCAATAGCACTTTGCTCTGGTGCCCCATTATGAAATGGGCACCCATTTCCAGTGCTAGCCTCGTGATTTTCAGTATTTTGCATTTCGCTGCTTGGTTTTCCGTTTTCCATAAATCGAATGGTTAGCTTTAAATTCCTTTTTCTAAAAATATCAAATCATTTGATGAAATAAATCGATTTTTGATAGATATTTACTATTGGCTCTATTCTGTATGATAATGAGAAACAGCGTGATAATTCAGGCATGCATAGCTACAAGACATGATGATTGTTCTTGTAACGCTTATTATTTAGAAATAAAGAAGCATGGTAGGTAATGCATCAAAAAGATGAACAAAAATGCATATGGTCGGGTCAGCGAAGCCCGGATGTAATTCCGGTAACACTTACTACAGTAGACCGCTTTGCTTTTACTACAGAAGAAACTTTTTACGTATGTCCCCAACACGAAGAGAAGCTCCGGGCATTTAACCAACGGTTGGTAACGCACGCCCAAACGTTTCTCTACGCAATTCTGGGGCTAACCCTGCTGCTATTGGTGGCAACATTTTCGTCTATGGCTCTCGGTTTTACGGAATACTACATTCTCCTGACCGTGGCAAGTATTATTTCTGTTATGGGCGGCCTAATCATCATTTTTCCTTTTTCCACACCCGAAACAATACAGTGGCTTGGCATCAGAAAGGCCATTAAATTGACGCGCAGTATCGGTGTCTTAACGGTTATTCTGGGGCTTGCAATATGCATTTGCCCCTTCATGTAATTGCTTAATGTTACATCAGGCTACTGCTCCACATCCCTGCCCACCGTGCCACCGGGAATCATTATATGAGCCCAGGGCGTACCCGCATCCATCAGCCAGGGAGCACCGGGTGCAGGCGGTGAGGTAGCCATGCCGGATGATTGCTTGGTTTCGAATGGCACGTAAATTACGGTAAGAGACTGGGCTTCGCGAAGTGTGCCTGCCTCGTAATCATAAGCTCCGCTCTGGCCACTTAAACTATAAAGTGTCATAGGGTGGCGTGGCAGTTCCAACGCTCCCGATTCAATTTCTTGCCGACGCATTTTATCCACTTCCTTGCGTGTAAAGCCTTGTCGCCGCAACTCACGTCCACGGCTCATAAACGGCTCCAACGCCACTGCATAGCATGCCACATGAAAATTGCTCTGTTCAGGATTATCAGCAATACAAACTAAATCACCATTGCCTTGGCGGAGGGTGGTCCATTCTCCTTCTGAATTATAGCCGTACACTTTAGCATCGGCACCCATGGGTTGGGGGGCAGCCATTACGGCCGCACTTATTTGTTGCTCAGCAGTTGGTATATTGGACTGCCCTTGTGCGGCAAGTGGACCAAATACCATAGCCGCTCCCAGAAGAACTATAAATTGCTGCATTAATCTTATCATACCTGTTAGTGATCAGTTCAAAACCATTTTATTGTATTTATACTTGCCACAACATAGTGTTATTGCAACTCTGTTGAAACAACTACTTGAACCTGTACCTTTTCACGGACTAATTAGTGGCTATACTCCTCCAAAATACTTTCCACATATTTCTTCCAGGCAATGCAACTAATCAATGAATACGTTAGCCATGCTTTACGCGAACAGCTCACGTGCTTCAGGTAATTCGCATTCACACGCAGATTTCGGTCAACCCTGGCAAAATTTATGATTCATCCTGCAATCTTTAGTTAAACATAAAAATCATGCGTGGCGGCGAATCTCCCTCCACCAGCTCTCTTGCTTCGAGGTTGAGTACAGAATACTGGAGCTCGTACAGGCGCTGCATGCTTTCCGGATTTGGATTTTGCACCCGAACGGTAAGCGTTTCACCGGGGCTCAACACAAAGCTAAACTTTTCATTAAAAATTGAATCGTCACCCTGTATTGTTTGAAAAAGATTGCGTGCCAGTTTTTCGGGAAACTGAAACTGCAGAGCAAAGTCTCCGGCCGTCCAAGATATACGGTCACCTTCTGTTGCGATGGTAGTTGTCCGGTTTTCGGAATTCACCAACCGCCAGCCGCCCAGCTCGCCTTCACCCAGACCAAGATCATCGGCAAAGTTTTTTACCGTTAGCTCTATGTTTTTCGACGGATTGAACTCTCCGTTAGTCTCATTTAGCATTGACTTCTCCGGTGACCTATCGCCGGTGGTCATGCTTGTTGTCTGGCACGAAATAAATGCCATACTCAGCATCAATATCAGTAATGCCCCTCCTATATTATTCTTTGATATGTAACTCATAACTACCTCCGTTTTAGTTGATTGTTTTTATCGCTGAACCTTGATGTTACTGCTGCTGTTTGTTGCTGTACTTTTTAACTATTTGCTTAAATTTTAGGCTTTCGGTAAGCAGCTTAAGCTCGGCTGTCCCTTTAATAGTAGAAATAGGATAGCCCTTCTTTATAGCTTCTTCTATCCATTTCAGAGCCTTGTCTCTCTGTTCCAGGCGTTCGTAGGCAGCCGCGGTACGGAAAAGAATTTGATTATTATTAGAATCCAGATCTATGGAACGCTGCAGGTATTTCTCCGCCATTTCCTGGTTCCCAATATCAGCATAGTAAACACCCAGGTCGTTATTCAACATGGCATCATTGGGATTCACCTCCAGTTGTTTCTGGGTTAAATCGATCGCTTTTTGATAATAATCCCGCGCTAAATCCGTATTTCCAACCGCTTCGTGGGCAGAAGCCAAGTTCCCGACTACAGCTTGACTATTCGGATTAATCTCATGGGCAATGGTATAATTGTGAATGGCTTGGTGATACTTCTGCATGTAATAGTATACGACCCCAAGATTTGAAGCCGCAAAAAAGGTCTCCTTTATTTTCAGTGATTGCTCAAAATAATCAACAGCCTGTTGAAGGTTGCCCATTCTATTGTATGTTGCTCCCAAATGAGATAAACCGA
>NNSL01000500.1 GCA_003123965.1 Balneolaceae bacterium SMO_bin1 | reverse complement strand
ACTACAACTCCATGCGGTACATGCGGTAGGTTTTCTCAATGTGGGCGCCGAGGCGTTCGGCCACACGAATCATGTTTTCGTTGGATTCCAGCACCCAGCTAAGCTCGGATGAATCGATACCGTATTTGCGGCCGTTCTCAATGGCTTTAAGGTGCAGCAGCGCATCGATGCCCCGCCCTCGGTACTTGGGAATGACGCCCATTAAAGCCGTACGCACTTGGTTTATCTTACGGCGATACCAGAGCAGTTTAAAAATACCAATCGGAAATAAACGCCCGTTCATGTGTCGAAGTGCTTGGTTGAGATCGGGCAGCGCTACCGAAAAGGCAATCGGTTCGCCCTCTACTTCAACGATGTGCGCGAAGCGGGGATCAAGAATTGTTTTGAGGTCTTCGGCCAGCGTGGAAAGCTCATCTTCCGTCAGAGGTATAAAGCCCCAATTATCGGCCCAAGCGCGGTTAAAAATATCACGCACAATTTCTACTTCGCGGTCAATTTTATTCAAATCAACCTGCCGGATTTCAAGGCTTGGGAGGCGTTTGGCCACAATTTTGCCCGCGCGTTTCATACGGTCGTAGGCAACGTCTTCCTGCGTCATGCGAAAAGCGTACAGGCCCATCTCCTTTTCAAAACCTTGCTCCTTTAGTAAGTCATCGTAGTAGGGCTTGTTGTACGGCATCAAGATGCTGGGATATTCATCAAATCCATCAACCAGCACACCAATTTCATCCATCATGCTGGGATTTGTCGGACCAATAACCTTGGTCAACCCGCGATCTTTGAGCCAGCCTGTTGCCGCCTTAACCAATAAATTAGCCACAGAGTCGTCATCTATCGACTCAAAGAATCCGAAAAATCCAGTTTTTGCGTTGTGATAATCGTTGTACCGTTTATCTTCGATGGCCGCAATGCGTCCACATACTTCACCGTTACGGCGAACCAGGAACATGGCCATTTCGGCATTGTTGAAGAAGGGGTTTTTTTCGGGATCGATGAGCTTTTTCTGCTCCATCTTCAGCGGCGCTACCCAATATTCATCATCGCGGTAGTGCCGATAGGGAAAGTTAATGAACTGCTTGCGATCATTGCGAGACGTTACAAGCGTAAGTTCACTGGTTTGAGGCTGATCGTCCAAGCGTACTTAATCTTGAAGTGAATGTCCATTTCGATCGATGATGCCCTGCTTGATACCTACCTTGCGGAATGCTTCCAGTATGCGGTTCAGGTGGTCATCAGTGTGGGTAGCCATGTAACTGGTACGAACCAGCGATTGCCCCTGAGGTACGCCGGGAGGCACCACTGCATTTACGTACACACCGGCTTCAAAGAGATCTTTCCAGAACTTAAAGCAGTTAATCATTTCTCCAATTACAACAGGAATAATGGGTGTTTGGCTGTTCCATACATTAAAGCCCATGGCTTTAAGCTCTTCGCGCATGTAGGTTGATATTTCATCCAGCCGTTCCAGGCGCCATGTTTCTTCCTGTAAAATCTCAAGAGCCTTAAGTACGGTCGCTACATTGGCCGGCGGCATGGAAGCGCTGAAGATGTGAGCCGGCGAATTATGGCGAATGTATTCAATTACTTCGCGATCACCCACGATAAATCCGCCAAGAGAAGCAAATGACTTGGAAAATGTTCCGCTGATGAGATCTACTTCATCCATCAGATCATACACTGAAGCCGAACCGCGCCCTCCGTCTCCCACTACGCCGATGGCGTGTGCATCATCGAGGTAGAGACGCGCATTAAATTCATTTTTCAGCTTTACCAGTTCGGGTACGTCAGCCAGCGTACCCGACATGGAAAATACGCCGTCGCTGGCAATCAGTTTTCCGGCATCAGCATCCGAACGATTGAGCAGCTTACGCAGCTGCTTCATATCGTTATGCTGGTACCGCATGGTTTTGGCATTAGAGATAAGCGTGCCGGTTACGATACAGGCGTGATTATCTTTGTCGGAAAAAATCACATCATTCCGTCCGGCAATGGTTTGAATAGAACCCTCGTTGGTCTGGTAGCCGGTACTGAACAACACGCAAGAATCTTTGTTCATAAAGGCTGCGAGCTTTTCTTCCAGCTCCAGGTGCAGATCGAGCGTACCGTTCAAATATCGCGAACCCGTACAGCCAGTGCCGTACGTTTTAAGCACTTCCGTTGCGGCCTCAATCACACGTGGATCGTTCGTTAGCCCCAAATAATTATTGGAGCCTGCCATGATTACCTCACGCCCATCAATCTGAACCGTTGTACCATCAGTAGCTTGCAACGGTTTAAAATAGGGATATAATCCCTCGGCTTTTATCTCATCGGCTTTGGTAAAATCATAAGCCTTCTTAAAAATATCGTTATTCTTCAAATCTGACTTAGTATCGGCCATTCGATTACTTTTTCGGCTTTAGATAAGTACTCATTATCGCAAATATACTTCCATATTAAGCATCAATCAAATTATGAATCTGATTAGCGCATTTTCTACATCCTTTACTTAAGATCGGTCGATAACTTGTTCTAAATACGTTACGTACCTACCTGCAACATGTTTCCAGGCAAATTGATTCTGTACGTGCGTGCGTGCGCGATTTCCAAATCGTTCTAAATCTCCGGAGACCACCTCATTTACCTTAGCGGCAAACCCTTCGATATCGAGCGGAGGTACGCGATACCCATTCTCACCTTGGGTGATTACATCTTTAATTCCTTCCAAATCAGCAGCAACGGCCGGTGTGCAGGCCATATTCGCTTCCAGCAATACTATCCCAAAACCCTCCATATCGCCTTCAACAGGCACATTAGGCATGATAAATAGATCGGAAGCTGCGTAGGCCTGTTTTAGCACAGCATCGGGCTGACGACCCAGCAAAAAGATTCGACCCTCAAATTCTGATTCTGCTACTGCCTGCTCAATGTTTTCCAGTTGGGGTCCATCGCCAACCGTTACATATACAGTATTACCGCTAACTTTCGGTAACACATTTCTGATAAACCATTCGTGCCCCTTTCGCTCCACTTTACGTCCTACGGTGAGCAGCATTTTATTATTCTCAAGCGGTATGCCAAACTGCTGCTGAAGTGAATTTCGGGCTGCAGCTTTTTCCGGCAGATCTTTCATTGTTGCCAAATTGAACCCATTGGGCAATGCGACCCCTTTGGCAGGATCCATTCCTCGCTTAACACATTCCTTGCGCGTGGCCTGCGATACTGAAATTACTCCATCAAGCGCATCAAAAACCTTTGGCAGAAATTTCTGGTATATACCCACTTGCAGGGTAACATCCCGACCGTGATTTATTGTTACCATTGGAATATCAACCCGATTTTTAATAAACCACGCCAGCGATGCGGTTACCATTGAAGAGAAAAGAATTACATCTGCCTGTAAGCTTGCCGCCTTTTGGGGTAAGCTGATTAGAGAACGCAACAAAAATGCGGTTGTTTGCAAAGCCACACGGCCTTCGCCAGCTACATTCACCGTTTCGGTAAAAACTTCTACTTGTTCGCTGGTTTCCAGCTCATCTATTAATTGCCGGCTTACACGCTGCATGCCACCCACATTATCGAGAATGGTGCCCGGTGCAGGGTGCGTATGTGATACGTATAATATGCGCACAATTTAAAACTTTAGCGATGGCGGCTGCTCCTTCAGCGCTTCTTTATAGTTTTCAAGCAGTTCCCCGTTTACGTTTTCCCAGGAATAAGCCATTGCCTTTTGGCGGGCCGTTTTACCCATTTCTTGTCGCAGGTCATCGTCTTCCGCAATTTTTCTCACGCATTTGGCAAACTCTTCGGTATCGCGGGGTGGGGCCAAAAAACCATTTATTCCCGACTCAACTAATGATTTGCTGCCAGGCGCATCTGCAACCACGCAGGGAAGTCCACTGCTCATCGCTTCCAAAGTTACATTCCCAAAGGTTTCTGTTTCTGAGGGAAAAAGGAAAATATCACTTGATGCATAGGCACGCGCAAGTTCATCACCGGTAATAAAATTAGTGAAGTGTGCCTGAGGCAGCATGTGCTGCAGCTCTTTCATGGCGGGCCCATCACCCACAATCATTGGCTTGATGGTTTTGCCCAGTTTTTTGGCTACGTCTACAAATGTTTGCAGGTTTTTTTCCCAAACCAAGCGTGAAACGAACGTCATTACAATATCACCCTGCTCAAATCCACATTGTTTTCGCCAATCTTCATCGCGCTGACTTGGGTGAAAACGGTTGGTATCAACGCCACGGGCCCAAATGCGAATACTGCCATTGCCAATGTTCTTTTCGGCCAGCTCATCAGCCATAGACGGTGACGGCACATAAACATGCTTGCATTGGCTGTAAAACCACTCCACATATTTCCAGCCCATAAGCTCAAGTATCTCGAGGTTATAATATTTTAAATAACTGGTAAAGTGCGTGTGGTAAGAGGCTACAATCTGGATATTTTTTTGCTGAGCCCAACGCATGGCCCGGAATCCAAGCAAATCAGGGGTTGCCAAATGCACTATTGTTGGGCCAAATTCGTGCAGTCGCTGCTGGGCTTCATCGGGGAAACCAGTGGTCAGCCGATATTCTGAGCGACCAGGGACCGGAATGGACGGCACCGATACAAATTCACCTTCGTGCTCAAGTGCGGGTTCATCAACGGTAGGACCGAAAACAATGACCGGTACGTTATTAGCTTCTAAAAAGGCCACGAGCCTATTTAACGTTAATGAAACACCATCCTGAATGTGGTTATAATTTCCGGTGAAAATTGCTACACGAAGTTCACTCATAAATTTTCCAATGCATCGGTCAGATTTGTATCTTCTGACAGCGGTTCAAAATTTGAAATACAAAGCGTCCAAATATACAAAATTTGATGAAAGCCTTTATAACCGGCGGAACAGGTTTTATCGGGAGCCACCTTGCTGATGCCCTGATTGCCGACGAGCGGTATTCTGAAGTTCGCTGCCTGGTGCGCACTAAAGAAAAATGGCTCAAGAATAAATCCTTTAAAAAGCACACTGGTGATCTGCACGATTTATCCGTTTTAAATAAAGCAATACAAGGCGTTGATGTTATTTATCACCTGGCCGGTGTGGTTAAAGCGCCCGATGCCCAGACATTTGAACGAGCCAATGTTGATGCCACCGAAAACTTGATTCGTGTAGCTCAAAAGCAGGGCGTCAAAAATATTGTAGTACTATCATCGCTCGCAGCCGTCGGCCCCAGCAATGGTGAACCTGTTGATGAATCCTCCCCGATGGAACCAGTAAGTATGTATGGGCGCTCGAAGAAAAAAATGGAAGAACTGATTCACCGTATTACGCGCGACGATGACTCCATCACAATTTTGCGACCGCCCGCAGTATATGGGCCGCGCGAAGATCAAATTTATACATTCTTTAAAGCCGCCAGCAAGCGCATTTGCCCAATAATTGGCAACGGCACGCATCCGAAAATATCACTCGTGTATGTGGGTGACGTTGTGCAGGGCTGCCTTAAGGCCGCGCAGCAAAATAAACCGGGTGTACATACCTACTTTATCTCGGGCGAACAAATTCATACCTGGAATGAAATCCGTAAAACAACCGAACATGTGCTGGGCAAAAAAACGGCACCGATCTACATTAAACCCGGTTTGGTGAAAAAACTGGCCGGCGGTATTGAAAAAGCTGCATCATTTTTTGGCGCCTATCCCGTTATAAATCGTGAGAAGGCCAATGAGTTGATTCTGGAATGGACCTGCAGCATTGATAAAGCACAAAAAGAGCTGAATTACGATCCCGAAGTTTCGCTGGGTGAAGGTATCTCGAGAACCATTCATTGGTATCAAAAGCATCACTGGTTATAAATTTATGAAGAAACTTGCTTTAGTTTTCAGCATTATTTTGGTACTAACTGCTGCATCTGCATTGCAGGCACAGCCGGTACTGCAAAATGATTTCTCTTACACTTTAGAGATACCCTCGGTTATCGGT
>NNSL01000295.1 GCA_003123965.1 Balneolaceae bacterium SMO_bin1 | reverse complement strand
GGCCTTTCGATAAATTCCGTAATCGGGGGTAAAACCAGGACGAGTAATTTTGGCGGGCAAGTCCAGATCAAGCAGTGCCTCGTACGCTTCTAATGCAACAAAGTTTTGCTCAAATATCCCATAAACAGCCGATCCGCTTCCCGTCATAGAGGCATAAATAGCCCCGAATTCGTAAAATTGATCTTTAAGGTTGCCCGAAACGCGAATGCGCTGAAAAACCGACTGCTCCAGATCATTAAACAGCATGTATCGCCATTCATCCACCGGCTCTTCGGTAAGCACGCGCCTAAGCGGGAAATCGGGCTCAGGATTAGGCTGGCAATATTCGTAAGCCTCGGGCGTACTGCTGGATTCGTTTGGAAAGCATGTTACGATCCAGTAATTGGGTTGAATGTCTATCGGCTCAATTTCTTGCCCTACGCCCCGGCCAATTCCGGTTTCTCCCTTGATGAAAAAGGGTACATCGGCACCGAGATCACGGCTTAGGTCGATAAGTTCGTCGTCGCTCAGTCCAAGCTCTTCAATTTTGTTTATCATACGAAGAATTAGGGCGGCATTACTGCTTCCACCCCCAAGTCCTGCTCCCGCCGGAATGCGCTTTTCTACATTTATATGGTACGCCTGGCTGAGCCCCACGTACTGCTGCAGCACTTTAATTGCCTTTATGATCAAGTTTCGGTCATCAGTCGGGATGCTGTCATCAGAAAGCTGCAACTTCATTTCATTGGCGGGCTGTACTTCAAAACGATCTTTCCACTCCACAAAACAAAAACCGGTTTCAATGCGGTGATACCCGGTGGGGAGCTTTTCAAGGACGTTGAGCCCTAAGTTTATTTTGGCGTAAGAATCAGCGATCCACATAATTTCAGTGATCAATTAGTAGTGATCAGTGTACAGTAATGTTGAATTGTTTACCGTTCACTGAGATATTTATCCTTAATCTTCATCATGTACTCAAAGGCCGCGTCGTGCTCGTTGGGTATTTTCCCGTCGAGTATGGCCTCCCGAATTTCATCTTTTATTTCCCCAATTATGGGACCAGGCTCAATGCCCAGCGTTTCCATAATTTCATTACCGTCAATGGGGTTGGTCCACTTGCGCAGGCGGTCTTTCTGTTCCACTTCGGCGATCTTTTTCTCCACCCGATCGAAGTTCTTGTTGTACTGCTCTACTTTTCGATCGTTTTTGCTGGTGATGTCGGCCCGGCAAAGCATCATTAAATCATCAATATCATCACCCGCCTCATAAATAAGCCGGCGTACGGCGCTATCGGTCACTTCATCAGAAACAAGGGCGATGGGCCGCAGGTGCAAGCGCACCAGTTTTTTAACATACCGCATGCGCTCATCCAACGGCAGCCCCAGGCGCCGAAAAATCGGCTTCACCCACTTTGCGCCGATGGCATCGTGCCCGTGGAAGGTCCACCCTGTTCCACGCTCATACCGCTGGGTTACCGGTTTGGCAATATCGTGCATGATGGCGGCCCAGCGCAGCCATAGATCATCGCTCATTTCGGCTACATTGTCGAGCACTTTAAGAGTGTGCCAGAAATTGTCTTTATGTCGCACGCCACGGACTTCTTTCACCCCGTGCAGCTTGCACATTTCAGGAAAAAATTGCTCCAGCAGCCCGGTTTTAAACAGCAGTGCAAACCCGATGGAGGGCTTCGGAGCCAGCACAATTTTATTCAGCTCTTCCAGCAGACGTTCTTTGGAAATAATTTCGAGCCGGTGCGCCATCTCTTCAATGGCCTGGTAGGTATTTTCTTCTATATTAAAATTGAGCTGAGTGGCAAAGCGAACCGCCCGCATCATCCGCAAAGGATCGTCCTCAAAGGTTTGTTCCGGCTCTACCGGCGTACGTATTAACTCTTTATGAAGATCCTGAATACCTTCAAACGGATCGAGCAGCTGTCCAAAATTCTCTTCGTTTAGCGACCATGAAAGGGCATTGATCGTAAAATCGCGCCGCAGCTGATCATCCTTCAACGTTCCCTCTTCTACAATGGGCTTACGCGAATTACGGCGATAGCTTTCTTTGCGTGCGCCTACGAATTCCAGCTCCAGTCCATCATATTTCACTTGCGCCGTGCCGAATTTTTTGAACACCGAAAGGCTATCGGCCTGGAGCAGGTCGGCTACTTTCCGTGCCAATTTTATTCCTGAGCCAACGGTCACGAAATCGATGTCCATGTCTGTACTGAGCCGGTCTAGGTAGTAGTCGCGCACATATCCACCCACCACATAGGCTTCCTGGCTCACGGCCTCAGCAGCCGATGAAATGGTATCAAATACTTTCTTATGTTTAGGATGGATATTTTCCACGCGTTGCTGATTTTTCAAATTCTAAAAAGAGCATAAAAATAAGAACTTAAAAGCTGGCTTTCAGCTTTGTTTCATAAAAAGATGACCCCATCACCAAAAGCTAAAACTGCGCTGCGTATAAGCCTGTTGGTTTCGGCATTGTCCTTATGTGCTAAGGCCGGCGGCTTTTTTCTTACCCAGTCAACTACCGCCTTGTCCGATGCCGTAGAATCGGTGATACATATTCTTGCAGTGGCTTTTGTTTACTACGGATTTCTGCTGAGCACCAAGCCCGCCGATGACAAGCACTTGTATGGCCACGAACGAGTGGAGTTTCTCACTGTGGGCATTGAGGGCGGCGTGATTATGCTGGCCGGGCTGACGATTATATACGAATCAACTGGCAACCTAATTTACGGCCATACGCTGCAGAATATTGGCTGGGGTATTGGGCTGCTGGCCGCGGCCGGAATCATCAATTTTGCATTGGGCAGATACTTGGTAAATATCGGCCGCAAAGAGCAAAACATGATGGTCATCAGTAATGGCAAGCATACGCTTACCGACGTTTGGACCAGCATGGGTGCCGTTGCCACACTGGTGGTTGTTAATTTTACCGGCTGGATTATACTCGATGCCATTGTGGGCCTTGCGCTTGCCCTCTACATCATGTACGAAGGCTTTAAACTGCTGCGCTACTCCGTTGATGGACTGATGGACCGCAAGAACCCCAAAGCCGACCAAGCCATTAAGGAAGCCTTAAATAACACCTTGCCGGGCGCCATGATCAGCTACCATAACCTGCGGCACCGTACCACCGGTAGCACCACATGGGTTGAACTCCATGCTATATTTGAGCGCGGTATTGATTTAAAAACCGCCCACGATGATGCCACAATACTCGAAAAGGAGCTTATCAACGCTATTCAAGGTGATGTTATCGTTACGATTCACCTTGAGCCGGAAGGCAGCCACCGCGAGGAGCACCAAAGTCTGGAAGATGCCGACCAGAGACGCCCCCTCGACGATTTTATTTGAGACCCTAAATGGCTATTAAACGTCTACTCCAACTTTTGAGTGATCACCAATATGCACTTGCTGATCAACCTTATGCAGCTCTACGTGCTTGCCGATAGTAGAATTTTCGATATAGCAGCCCGTCAGCGTTGAATTTTTCTGAATGAGGCTATTTTCCACGGTCGTATTCTTTAGCGTGCAGCCGCTGTCGATGCTGGCGTACGGACCGATTTTACAGCCTTCAAGCTCAACATCATCTCCAATAAATACCGGTTGAATAATTTTTGTGTCTTTGAACTGAGTTTCATCAATATCGGTGGCTTCTTTTTCTACAATCACCCGGGATGTATCGCGCCAGGCGGGCAGCGTGCCGCAGTCCAGCCATTCATCAACCGTAGCCTTACGGAAAACGTTGTCATCTTTCAGCAGGCGGTCGAGTGCATCGGTAAGCTGAAATTCATCGCCGTGACCGCGAACATCGTGCTCCAGTAAATATTCAATCTCTTTTTTAAGGTCGGCCGCTTCCTTAAAGTAATAAACACCGATGATGGCCAGATTCGAGATAGGCTCACTGGGCTTTTCAACGAAATCGGTAATTTGCCCGTCTTTTTCTACAGCTACCCCAAAGCGCGAAGGATCGTCCACTTTTTTGAGCCATATTACACTGTCGGCATCATCAATAGTAACCGAGCCTTCCATATCAAAAATAGTGTCGGCAAATACGATAATGCATTCGCCCTCCAGATCTTCCTCGGCACAGTATACGGCGTGAGCGGTTCCCTCCGCGTTGTGCTGCACGCGAAAGGTAGCCTCGGCACCCTGCCGGTCGCACATGGCCGAGAGCTCATCTTTAATTTCCTGGCCAAAGTCAGGCCCCAGGATAAATACAATTTCATCAATCGTGCGATCTAGCGTGCGTCCGAATGTTTCAACAATGCGTTCAACAATCATCTTGCCGGCAACCGGCAGCAGCGGTTTGGGCGTGGTGTGCGAATGTGGACGTACCCGCGTGCCGCGGCCTGCCATTGGGATAATTAATTTCATATATTTGAAAAAATTTTGGGATGAATATTATTATCGCTAATTGTGTTTTAAGCGCATAAATATAACAGATGTTCCTTACATTAGCGACCTGTTAACTTTTTGATAATCATAACGTTTTACCCCACGTACTTTGAATTGGTACCTGCTTTTTCTCAATCTTTTACTGGCTGCTTTTATTGTGGCAATCGGGCGGCACACTTTTCTGAGAGGCCGTTTTTTTCTGCACATGTTCCAGCAAAAAGGTTACAAACTCAACGAGTACTGGTATTGGCTGGTTGATCACTGGAGCGGCCGTGTTATTACCTCTGCTCACATTCTTTACATGGTGATTATTGTAGCCATGCTGTGGCTGTTGTCTAATGCAATAACCGGCTCATCCGCACTGGTTGTTCTCAGCATCTTTGGCATATTCTGGTTTGGCCCGTTTGATTACTATGCCGACGACCGCCAGAAAAAACCGCTTGTTTTCACCTCTCGAATGAAGCGCCTGTGCGTGCCATTCACCATCTTGTGCCTGGCTATTCCCGCTCTGGCCACGTGGATGGCCTATGGACACGACCACCTCATTGTATCGCAAACGGCCTTCATGCTTCCCATTGACATCTATATTTTCTCGTTCGGCTGGGTATTCGGCAATGCCATGGTACCGCTGCTGATGTTTCCTGCTGCTAAAATGGTAGCCCCTATCGAGCGGCGCGTGCACCAGCACTATATTGATGAAGCTAAAAAGAAGCTGGCCCGCATGCCCAATCTCACCGTTATTGCCATTACCGGCAGCTATGGCAAAACCAGCACAAAATTCATGATTCGCGACTTGCTCAAAGAACGCATGAGCGTCTGCTCTACCCCGGGCAGCTATAATACGCCCATGGGCATATGCAAGGTCATCAACAACGATCTGGAAGCTCACCACCAGGTATTGATTCTGGAAATGGGGGCCCGCTACGTGGGTAATATTGATGAGCTTTGCGACATCGCCGAACCGGATATTTCTGTGGTCACCAATGTTGGCATTGCCCACCTTGAGACATTCGGCTCACAAGATGCCATTGCACACACAAAATCAACCGTGGTACGCCGACTGAAACCTAACGGTACTGCAGTATTAAATGCTGATGACGTACGCGTTCGGGCCATGCAGCGGCTGCGCGATGATATTGAAGTGATAGAAACCGGACTTCAGAATGGGTCTATAACGGCTGGAAACATTCAGTACAACCATGAAGGAACCGCGTTTACCGTAAACCTGAATGGAAAATCAGAGGTGATTAAAACAAAACTTTTGGGCGCTCATAACGTGCAAAATATGCTGCTGGCTATAGGGGTGGCCACACTATTTAATATCCGCCTCAAAACCATGGCCGTAGCCGCTCAGAATATCGAGCCCATAGAGCATCGCCTTGAGCTCAAGAAGCAGGGCGAAATTTATGTTATTGACGATGCGTTCAACTCGAACCCTACCGGGGCAAAAAATGCCGTTGAAATTCTGGCCCAGTTTGATTCTGGGCGACGCATAATCATCACACCCGGCATGATTGAACTTGGCGACTTGGAAGACGAAAAGAACCTGGAATTCGGTCGCCAGATTGGAGACGCAAACCTCGACTTGG
>NNSL01000298.1 GCA_003123965.1 Balneolaceae bacterium SMO_bin1 | reverse complement strand
TGACTTCGATGTTTTTTCAAACCGTGCTTATCTAAGCTCAACCGAAAAGTTTACCATTTTACCTCGGCTTCTATATCGCACTAAGTTAGCTGCTAGTTAATAATATGCGCCGTTGA
This sequence comes from Balneolaceae bacterium SMO_bin1, assembly GCA_003123965.1. The sequence continues at coordinate 5,886 of NNSL01000298.1, read as the reverse complement.
ATCTTAAAATTTCCTTCCTTCCCAATCTTCGCTTACACTAAAGCTGCTGAACTGTTATATTCCGCTTAAAATGGTCTTACAACAGTGAGTGAATAATCTATGGAAATGAGGCAGGACAAATGGCGCAGCCCCAGTTTGGGTAAAGATATGGCCATTCGCATTTATGGTGATGGGGGCACGCCCGTGATTGGTTTTCCCACCCGGGGGCAGCAATCCGACCAATGGGAGAACTTCGGAATGACCGACGCCATAGCCAAGCAGCTTAACAACGGGTATAACCAGCTTTTCTGTGTTGATACCGTAGATAAGGAAAGTCTGCTCAATAAAAATGTGAATCCAGCTAAACGGCTCATGCGCCACAAGCAGTACCAAGCCTATATTCTCGAAGAGGTGCTGCCGTATGTACAAAAACACAATTCAATTGATTATTTGATGCTGGCGGGGGTAGACCTCGGCGGCTACCATGCGATCAATCTGGCGCTCAAGCATCCGCAAAAGTTCGACAAGGTGATTGGTATTAGCGGCGTGTATAACATCCGTTCTTTTTTCGACGATTACTACGATGACGATATTTACTATAATAATCCAATCGACTTTGTGCCCAATATAAATCAGCAAAAACTATTGAATTCCATAATGGGGATTGATTTTCGGCTGGTTAGCTTCAATGATGACAATCGCAGGTCGCATGCCCGAAAACTGGCGCAAATTTTTCATTCAAAATTCATACAGCATCAGCTTGATGTCTGGGATCTTGATTCGGACGACGAGTGGGATCTTTGGCGACAAATGCTGAGCACGCATATCATTTAATTCAACCTATCTTATGCCAACTATTAATAAAATTTTGATTGCCAATCGCGGTGAAATTGCCATGCGGGTGCTTCGCAGCTGCAAAGATCTCGGCAAAAAAACCGTAGCTGTATATTCTGAACCCGATGCAGATGCCCCGCACGTAATGGCCGCTGATGAATCGGTAGCCATCGGGCCGGCCGCTTCGTCAGAGAGCTATTTGGTGATTGATAAAATTATTGATGCCGCCAAACAAACCGGCGCCGACGCCATTCATCCCGGGTACGGCTTTTTGAGCGAAAATGCCGATTTCTCTGCTCGATGCAATGAAGAAGGCATTATTTTTATTGGCCCGGAACCTAAAGCCATTGAGTTAATGGGCGATAAGACAGAGGCCCGTGAGCTGATGAAAGATGCAGGGGTGCCGTTCCCGCCGGGAACCACCAACGCGCTGGAGAGCATTGAAGAAGCCGAGAAGATAGCGCACGATATTGGATTCCCTGTTTTGGTTAAGGCTGCTGCCGGGGGCGGGGGTAAAGGCATGCGCATTGTTGATAAGCCCGAAGAATTTGAGTCGAGCATTAAAGGGGCTAAGTCTGAAGCCCGCAACTCATTTGGCGACGACCGTGTGTACATCGAGAAATACCTTGTAGAGCCGCGTCACGTAGAGTTCCAGATTATGGCCGATACCCACGGCAACGTGCTGCATATTTTTGATCGGGAATGTTCAATTCAACGACGGCACCAGAAAGTGGTAGAAGAAGCACCATGCACCATTTTAACACCTGAACTGCGGGCCGAGATGGCCGAAGCGGCAGTTTCTGCAGCTAAAGCATGTGACTACGTAGGGGCCGGAACTATTGAGTTTTTGGTAGACCGCGACCGTAATTTCTACTTTCTTGAAATGAACACCCGCCTGCAGGTTGAGCACCCAGTAACGGAACTTATTACCGGTCTTGATTTGGTGAACCTGCAAATTCAGGTGGCAGAAGGCAAAGAACTGCCCTTCACCCAAGATGATATTGAAATGAACGGGCATGCCATTGAGTGCCGAATTTATGCTGAAGATCCGCGTGACAATTTCTTGCCAAGTACGGGCACGCTTAATAAACATCGCATACCGGCAGGAAACGGCGTGCGCGTAGACGCCGGCATTGAAGAAGGGCAAAAAGTGACCATCAATTACGACCCGATGATTTCGAAGCTCTGCACCCATGGCGCGGATCGCGAGCAGGCTATTAAGCGCATGCTGCGCGCATTGGATGAGTATGAAATATCCGGCTGCCGAACAACTATTCCATTTTTGTCGTTTTGTGCTCAAACATGAGGCGTTTAGAAAAGGAGAGTACGATACCCATTTTGTTCCCGATTTATTCAGCGCCGAAAAGCTGGATGAGCTCGAAAACGTTGATGCCGATGTACGATCGCTGGCTGCAGCATTGCTTACGCTGAACCAGGATAAAGACAAAGAACCTTCTCAGCAGTTATCAGGAAACGGAACTTCCAAATCACTTTGGTGGGAAAAGCGTGGCAATACGTAAAGTAAACCCATGAAAAAGTTGGTGAAATTAGAAGAGGCAGCCATGCTTTTGCTGGGCATACTCCTGTTCACGTTTTTGCATTATGCCTGGTGGGTTTTCCCCGCGCTTATATTGGTGCCTGATATTTCGATGGCGGGATATTTGTTCAACAATCGCATCGGTGCGATTTTCTACAACCTTTTTCACCACAAAGGAATTGCAATTTTATTGTATTTGGCAGGAACGCTGGCTGGCAGTTCTGTAATGATGCTGGCGGGCATAATTCTATTTTCACACTCCAGCTTAGACCGTATGCTGGGGTACGGATTAAAACATCCCGACTCTTTTCATCATACGCACTTGGGATGGATTGGCAATAAGCACAAAACCGATATTAGTGAGTAATCATAATAATCAAAGCAACGCTCTTTTTGAGCAGCTGAAAAAGCTGGATACGGAGCAGCGTAATACCGCTACGCAGGAAATTGATTTAGCTGATGCCTCCGAAATTGTGCGCCTGATAAATGAAGAGGACAAAAAAGTTGCATACGCAGTTGAAGAAAAACTCGATGCCATTGCACAAGCTGTTGACCTGGTTTATGAGGCCCTTAACAACGGGGGGCGCCTAATTTATGCCGGTGCCGGGACCAGCGGTCGTCTTGGCGTGCTCGATGCCGCCGAATGTCCGCCAACCTTTGGATCTGACCCGGAACAGGTGCAAGGGCTAATAGCCGGCGGCCGGGAAGCCATGTTTGTGGCACAGGAAGGCGCCGAAGATGAAGAGCGCAATGGCAGAGAAGCGGTACAGCAAATCAACCTGGAGGCCAAAGACGTGCTATGTGGCCTGGCAGCCAGCGGCCGTACGCCCTACGTGCTGGGTGCGCTTAAAGAAGCCGCCAAGGTTGGAGCTAAAACGATTTTTGTTACCACTGTTCCGGCCGCGCAATCACCCGCTAAACCAGATATTATGATCGATATTCCAGTAGGCCCGGAAGTGGTAATGGGCAGCACACGGATGAAGAGCGCCACGGCACAGAAAATGGTACTCAACATGATTACAACCGGGGCCATGATACGCCGGGGAAAGGTGTACGAAAACGTGATGGTTGATTTAATGCAGACGAACAAAAAGCTGCAAGAACGGGCCAAACGCATTATTATGATGTTCAGCGAGAGTTCGTACCAAGAAGCCACGGAAACGCTGCGGGCTGCCGATGGGCACGTTAAAACGGCACTACTTATGCAGCTTGCCGGTATCAGCCAAGAGCAGGCAAAAGCAGAGCTTGCCAAACATGATGGACTGATTCGAAAAGCCTATTTAAATTTACAACAGGAGTGATGCGCCGCAGCTTTCTAAGCATACTTATGTGGGCCTACTGGACGGTATGCTTCCACATCTGCCTGATGTTAACCTTTGTGTTATTCATATTTACATATCCATTCGATAGATACCGCAAAATTCCCAATCGGGCGTTAAAATTACTGGCCTGGCTGATTCTAAAACCGGTTCCCTCATGGACATTCAATATAACTGGGGCGGATCCAAATAAAGTAGAAAAGCCTACCATTGTGGTAGCTAATCATCAGAGCTTTTTGGATATTCCGCTGCTTTACTTGCTGCCATGGGATATGAAATGGGTCACCAAAAAGAGCTTAATGCGAATTCCCGTGCTTGGATGGCTCACGGCTATGACCGGGTCACATTCCCATCGATCGCAAAAGCCTGGGGTCAGTTCGGGCAATGGATGCCTTGGTTCGTCCCATAGAAGATGGTATACCCGGCATGATATTTCCAGAGGGCACACGCACTACTGATGGTAAGCTGCGCCCGTTCAAAAGGGGGGCATTTGTGATTGCTAAGAAATACAATTTTCAGGTTCTGCCCGTCGTTTTAGAAGGTGGGTATCATGCCATGCCTTCGGGATCATGGAAGTTTAGATTTCGCAATACCTTCAACGTTTCTATATTGGATCCGATTGATTCCGATAAGTTTGAAGATGTGCAAGAACTTAAGGTGCATGTACAGCAGCAGATTGAAGAGGAACTTAAAACCATTGAACAGCAAAAATTGTAGTTGCATTGTCAGGCCGTAAACAAAAATCAAATCGCGGAGCTGCCACCTACCGCATCCGTATTATGAGCAGTATTGTAGCTGCTCAGTTGCTGTGCCTGGCGCTAGTCTTATTTTGGCCGATACCTGAAAAAGAGGAGGTTTTCCAGGATGTTACCGAAACGACCGAAGAAGCGGTAGTGCAGGCTCCGGTTCGTACCCAGCAGCAGAGTTCGCCGCCGCCCCCGCCGGCGCCGCAGGTACCCGTTCCAGTACCCAATGATGAAGTTATTGAGGAGGAAGAAATAGATTTCACAGAAGAAGCCTTTGCTGATTCCTACGATTCACTCAGCACCACAGCCGGAGAAGCCCCGGCCCAGGGTCAGAATCAAATTGTCAGCAATCCCACTATTGGGCCCAGGGTGATTCGCATTGTTGAGCCACCGCTGAAAAAAGGGGAGAATAGTTACGAGATTGCCGTTGAGTTTTTAGTCGATAAAGAAGGCAACGTAGAGGAAGCGGTGATTATGAGTATTTACACGCTTGATGATGAGGGCAACCAGCTGGAAAAGGTGACGAATATCGAAGATCGGATTGTGGAAGAAGTAATAAAAGCGGCGCTGAACTGGAAGTTTCGTCCCGCCCAAAATAACGGCGAACCGGTACGCGCCTACACCAAGAATTATTTTACTATTTAGAAAAGGGAAAGGGCGTTGAATTCGCCGCCGATTTGTTCTATATTTGCGATTCTTTAACGGAGAGGTGCCAGAGTGGCCGATCGGGCTCGCTTGGAAAGCGAGTGAATCTTTCACGAGATTCCGGGGGTTCGAATCCCTCCCTCTCCGCCATTATATTCTATATAGCAAACCCTCAAGATTTCTAAATCCTTGAGGGTTTTTTATTTAGAAACGCTCAACAGAAACTTCAGGGAAAATGGATTGTCCATTTGTGAGATAGTGGGCATAATGCTCTGCTAAAAACTTACCGTACATAAGTCCTTTTGATCCCAAAGCTGAAAATATATGCAGGTTTTCAATTTCAGGATGCGGCCCCAGCACTGGTTTTTTATCCGGAGTGAAAAGCCGAACGCCCGCCCATTGATCTACTAATTCAGCCTTTTCCGCCAGCTTTGGCAGCGTGCGGGCCATGCGCTTGCGCAGGTATGCTTCTCCTTCAGCATCGGTGTTAAGATGCTCAAAATCATGCTCATACGTGCTGCCTTGGATAAAGGTGTGCTCATCATCAAAGCGAACAATATAGCCCAGACTGGAAATAGAATGATCGAAGGAGAGGGGCTCATCAACCTTAAATTTAGCAAGCTGACCTTTTACGCCTTCAAGTGGTATAAAATTCCAGTAAGGGTGATCTGATGTGCCGTAGCCGGTAGCATAAATCAGCTGCTTACATTTCAAATTGGCCTCTTTACCGTTAATCACCCAGCCGCTATCGGAGGCTTCAGCATTAGGTTCACAATGTGTTGTGATAGAAACATTTTTCGAACGCAGATAATTAGCATAAGCATTT
>NNSL01000342.1 GCA_003123965.1 Balneolaceae bacterium SMO_bin1 | reverse complement strand
GGATCTCGATTATAAAGCCACCTGTGAATATGCGCGTCAAACAGCCGGACCGGCACTTCGCGAAATGAGCATTCATGAGCGGGCGTTTAAGATCAAATTTCTTGCACAGCATCTGATGGCCCGCAAAGAAGATTATTACGAGCTATCGCGGCATACCGGCGCCACGCGGCAGGATTCCTGGATTGATATCGAGGGTGGCATCGGGGCAATGTTTGTACTCTCCAGCAAGACCCGTCGTGAGCTCTCCGATCTGCCCTGGCATGTAGAAGGCAGCCACGAGCGATTATCGCGCGGCGGTACGTTTGTCGGTCAGCATATCTGCGTGCCCTTTCACGGCGTGGGCGTTCACATTAACGCTTTCAACTTCCCAGTTTGGGGAATGCTGGAGAAATTAGCGCCCTGCATCATGGCAGGTATGCCGGCGATCATCAAACCCTCACCAGTGGGCTCATACCTGGCTTACAAAGTATTTCGCGACATGGTTGAATCGGAGCTGCTGCCAAAAGGCGCTATCCAGTTCATTGCGGCTGATAAACCCGGTGATCTGCTCGACCATCTTACCAGCCAAGATGCCATCGCCTTTACCGGTTCTGCTGAAACAGGACGAAAGCTTAAATCGCATCCCAATATTGTTGAAAATAGCGTGCGGTTCAATCTGGAGGCTGACTCATTGAACTGCTCCATTCTTGGCGCCGATGTAACACCCGACATGCCTGAATTCGATCTGTTTATTGATGAAGTGGCTGAAGAAATGACCGTAAAAACCGGACAGAAATGTACCGCTATTCGCCGGACAATTGTGCCAAACGATCGACTTGAAGACGTTATTGAAGCCCTCAATAAGAAATTATCAGAAACCACTATCGGTGACCCGGCCGATGAAAAAGTAAAAATGGGTCCACTGGCCAGTGCCACGCAGGCCCGCCGTTTTGATGAACAGATTTCCCATCTTTTAGAAACTACTGAATCGGTTTACAGCAACGGGCACGATAAACAAGGCGATGCATTTACCGAACCAAAAGTGCTGTTATGCCATAGACCAATGCAAGTGGACGATGTACACCGTATCGAGGCTTTTGGACCGATGACCACGGTAATGCCATATGAATCAACCGAGGAAGCTATTGCCTTGGCTAACAAAGCTGATGGCTCACTGGTCGGTTCGCTGTTTACCGCAGATGATGACATTGCACAGGAAATAACACTGGGCTGTGCCCCTTATCACGGACGTTTCATGATCATCAACCGACACTCAGCCGAAGAGTCAACCGGCCACGGTTCACCTATGCCGCACCTAACACACGGTGGGCCGGGACGAGCAGGCGGCGGTGAAGAACAAGGTGGGGCACGTGCAGTTATTCATAACATGCAGCGGGTTGCCCTGCAAGGATCACCCACAACGCTCAAAAATATAACGGAGCAGTACATTAAAGGAGCAGACACTAAAGAAGCCGAAACACATCCCTTTCAGCAGTATTTTGAAGATCTGGAAGTGGGCGAAGCTCGAACCACTGAAAAGCATACCGTTACAGAAGAAGACATTGAACGATTTGCCGATCTATCAGGTGATGAATTCTATGCCCACACTGATCCCGACGCCGCCTCGCGCTCCCTTTTTGGGGAAATCGTGGCTCATGGGTACTTCGTGTTGTCCCGGGCAGCCGGCTTGTTTGTTCATCCCGATGAAGGGCCTGTAATCCTTAACTATGGACTTGAAAATCTGCGATTCCTTGAACCTGTTAAACCGGGTGATACCATTCAGGCAAAGCTCATTGTAAAACGTAAAACGGTCCGCCAGAAAAGGGCGACCGACAAGTTCATTTTTGGAGTTGTTTATTGGGATGTGGAGGTCACCAACCAAAATGACGATCTGGTGGCTGAATACACGATTCTCACACTCGTAAAACGTAAGAACAAACTTGATATCGATATTTTTGAGGACGACGAATAAGCTAAATTTTAATTAAATAAGAAATTGAGTTATAAATCATGTCAGAGAACGGATCAATTACACTTTCAGTAGAGAATAAAATAGGAACCGTTGAATTTTTTCATCCAAAGGGCAACTCGCTGCCCAGCAAATTGCTGCGGGAGCTAGCCGAAAAAATTACCCAGGCCGGACAAGATGAGAACATCAATGTTCTTGTAATTAAAAGTAAAGGCGATGGTGCATTCTGTGCCGGCGCCTCTTTTGATGAACTAATAGCAATAGATAACTATGAAGAAGGCAAACGCTTTTTTATGGGTTTTGCGCTGGTTCTTAATGCCATGCGATGCTGCCCTAAGCTCACAATTGTACGTGTGCAAGGCAAAACCGTAGGGGGCGGCGTTGGTATTGCTGCGGCCGGCGATTACACCATTGCGCACAAATCTGCCGCAGTTAAATTGAGTGAACTAGCACTCGGCATTGGCCCATTTGTAGTAGGTCCGGCTGTTGAACGGAAGATTGATGATTCAGCATTCAGCACCCTAGCCATTGATGCTGAAAATTGGTACGACGCTGAATGGGCCCATAACAACGGTCTGTATCAACGCATGCTGAATACACATGAAGAGCTGGATGCTTCGGTTGAAGAGTTGGCATCTTCTCTGGCTGAAAGCAGCCCGGAAGCAATGAAAGAATTGAAAAGGGTGCTTTGGGCAGGAACAGACCACTGGAATTCACTGCTCGAAAAACGAGCCCAAACCAGCGGCCGCCTCGTACTTTCAGATTACACAAAGAATTTTATCCGCAAATTTAAAAACAAGTAAGGCTGAAAATTGGAGAATCCTGGTTTTGCAATCAGGATTCTTCTAATTCAAATGTAATATCGAAAGTGGCGCCGCCGTCGTTGTAGATTTCAATCTCTCCCTGCAGCTGTCCAACTAATGTTCGTATTAAGGACATACCCAATGATTTTTTGGGCTTTCCATTCTCTCCCGAATCTAATCCTTTCCCATCATCTTTTACCAGTAAGCGCACGTGTGAGTTTTCTTTCCAAAGCTTAATACTAACTTCACCTTTGGTTAGGTTGTTAAACGCATGCTTATGCACATTTACCACGAGTTCGTTCAACAGTAATGAACAGGGAATGGCTTTATTAACGCTAAATTGAAGCGGTTCAACTTCAATATTAAAGGTGATTTCGGTCTGCGAATCGGCGAATGTTTTATTGATGCCCTGAACCAGTTCCTCCACATACTGGTCAAATTCAATACTAGAAAGGTTTTCCGATTGATACAGCTTTTCGTGGACCAGGGCTATGGATTTTACCCGCAGCTGGCTGTCCTGCAAAGCGTTTTGAGCCGCCTCATTTTCTGTTTCCCAGCGCTGCATCTGCAGCAGACCAGATATCACCGCCAGGTTATTCTTCACCCGGTGGTGAATCTCGGAGAGCAGAATCTCTTTTTCTTCCAGTGATTCTTTAATCACCCGTTCCGACTCTTTTCGTTCGGTTATATCACTGGCAATGTACACCAATCCTTGAATTGAACGGTTGCTGTTCCGTATAACCGCCTTAGAGAGATTAACCGGGAAAGTATCGCCACTTTTGCGCCTAAAATAAGTCTCATAGTTCTCAATCACCGCAAACTTATCGATACTGAAGAGCTCCTCTTTCCCGCCATCTGCAAAAACCCCGGAAAGTTCTTCGCCAATAAGTTCGCGCTCCCGGTATCCTAACATACTGGCTGTAGCCGAGTTTGCTTTGGTTATTTTACCCTCCTTGTCGGTAACAATGAGCGCATCCCCCATCGATTCAATGATGTTATCGACATATTCTTTCGTGAATGTAATTCGGTTCAAATTCTCGGCCATACGATTGAAGGATTTGCCCAGCTGACCGATTTCGTCCGAGCTTTGTACATCAATACGTTTCTCCAAGTTTCCTCGACCTACTTCTTCGGTAGCCTGCACCAGCGAATGAATGGGCTTAGTAATTGATCGATACAGGATGTAGGCCAGTGCTAGTGAAAAAGCAAATGCCAACAAGGTAGCAATGAGCAAAATTCGGCTGTACCGGTCAAGACGATCGTCCAGCAGACCTACCTGCTGCGAAAGATTAGATCGGATTTGAGTACGAAACTGTTCAACCAGCGGCAAAAGCTTATTATTGTAGTATGGCTCAAGCGTTACCGTTAAGAGCGTGCGAGCCTGTTCAAAACTCTCTTGGTCGTAACTCAGCAGTTGCTCCATGAGTGAATCATAAAAATCGATACCCTTCTGAAGTTGGTTTAAAGTATTTAAATACTCTTTGCGGGCTTGCTCAGACGAAAAACTAACGCTATTGGGACCGTTGAGCCGCCGTTGAATTTTCTTCAGATTAAAATTCATGCCCTGCAGCGAAATACGCACCTCGCGTTTTACGCTCTCCACGCTGAGCAACGAATCCTGCAGATCTTCACTTAAAGCAGCGCGATAGGGTCTGTCCAGGTAATATTGTGCGTTGATGAAACTTTCATAAATATGCGATTCCATTTCACTGGAAATCTCAGATATTTCAGAGGCAGCCCGGCTTTCATCAACAACCTGGTCTTTTATTTTTTCATTGAAATACTGCGATGCCAGGCCGATAAGCAGCAGCATAACAATAACAACCGTAAAACTTGATATGAGTTTGGTGCTTAACTTCAACTATTCAATCCCGTTAATTTTTTGATGCGGAGCCAACGTGTAATACCCACTATAATATCAATGTAGTTAATATCCAACATTGCATGTGCCCATGCAATTTTAGTCTTTTATAAGATGCAAAAGAGCAGCCGTATTAAATTATAAAGATGCTTAATTCGTGCATATTACACCATTGAAATGATATGCGTTAAAAGTTGCGTAGATTTTCCATCTGCTCCGCAATAGAATCAACACCTGGTAAAACAGCATTCATTAAACCAACATTATGCGGCACTGGAATATCCGGCATAGTGAGCCGTTCTACAGGGGCATCCAGGAACTTAAATCCTTCTTTGGTGATAGTGGCACTAATTTCTGCTCCAAACCCAGCCGTTTTGGTATCTTCATGAACAATCAGGCAACGATTAGTTTTTTTCAGAGATCGCATTACCGCTTCTTTATCCCAAGGCCTTATGCTTCGCAAGTCAATGATATCAGCGGCTATTCCCGTTTGATCCGCGGCTTCTTCGCAGCGCTCACACATGGCGCCCCACGTAACCACGGTCAGTTCATCGCCCTCTTGCAGTAGATTAGCCTTGCCCAGCGGAACCACATAATCATCGCCGGGGTACGGTTTGCGTGCATATTTTGCATCAAGCAGATTTCGGTGCTCAAAAAATACCGTAGGATTATTGCTGCGCATGGCCGACCGAAGCAGACCTACCGCATCCTGCGCGTTACTTGGAAATACCAGCTGCCAACCAATGGCATGGGCAAAAAACACCTCATTACAGACACTATGCCAAGGATCACCACACTTAGCAAATCCACCGGGCATACGTACTACTATGGGAGCAGCAAATTTATTAGCCGTACGCCAACGGATAGTCCCACAATTATTGAGCTGCTCGGTAGCGGGATCCGCGTACTTGCGAAATTGTATTTCGGCCACCGGCATCATGCCCGAGTAGGCCAAGCCCACTGCGCGGCCGATAATCCCTTCTTCAGAAAGACTGGTATCAAACACGCGTTTGTTACCGAATTTTGTTTGTAATCCCATTGTGGCGGCATGCACGCCCCCTTTTGCGGCTACATCTTCGCCAAACACCATTACCCTCGGATTTACATCCAATTCAACCTCCAGTGTGCGTCGTATAGCCTCAACAATATTAATGCGCTGTTTTTCTGCTTTAATTTTTGTGGTTGATGAAGGAAACTCAAAGCCCTCCGCCGCCAAGCCACCCACCTGCTGAATTTCCTCATTGCCTTCGGCATTTTTTTCAGCAAATACATATTTCTCCGTTTGGGCAGCATCAGGTTCCGGTCGATTAAGCGCGCGTTCGGCCGCCTCATTTACCTGTTGCTCCGCAGCATTTTTGAGCTCATCCCAATCAGAATTGGTAAAATCTTTT
>NNSL01000228.1 GCA_003123965.1 Balneolaceae bacterium SMO_bin1 | reverse complement strand
TTTTTTTGGTTTAACTGAGCCGATTTAATCGCCATAGCAACGGTGAGGCTACTACCGATAAGTACTACCGTGTTGACACCACCCCAAAGCGTATCGAGCTCTGCTGAGGCCATGGTAAAGAGTTCGGGATACCAGACGCGGTAAATAATGTAGGCCGCAAATAGGCCTCCGAAAAACAGAATTTCTGTTGCGAGAAAAATCCACATCCCGAGCTTTGCAGAACTGAACTGCTGCTCAGAATCAACAAAGTGATGATGCAGATGTTTAGGATGCGCGTGTGAACCGGTGTTATTTGCCATTGGTTAAGATGCGGTATGCGTTAATCTTTCATTTCTATTTTTTTGTCCACGTCAACCTTGGCCCCATGTTCCGGATTGTGGCCATTGGTTTCTGCAAGACCCAGCTGAAAATCAGCCATTGGCTTGTGGTAGTCGTAAGGACCGTGTACAATTACGGGAATGTAATCGAAATTGTGGGGCGGTGCAGGTGATCCTACCTGCCATTCAAGGCCCCGGCTGTTCCACGGATTTGCAGATGCTTTTTTACCTGTGTAAAGGCTTTTTACGAGATTGTAGAATACCATCAAAAAGCCGATGCCCAGTACAAATGAACCGATGGTTGAAACCTGGTGAAACGGCTGAAACTGATCTATGTAGTTGAAGTAACGCCGCGGCATACCCTGCGAGCCCATTACGAACTGAGGCAAGAAGGTAATGTTAAAGCCTAAGAATACAAGCAAGCACGACCATTTGCCCAAGGTCTCATTGAACATCTTTCCTGTCATTTTTGGCCACCAGTAATACAGGCCGCCAAGGAAGGCCATTACCATACCACCCACCATTACAAAGTGGAAGTGTGCTACAACGTAGTACGTGTCGTGCAAGTGCACGTCTATAGCCAGTGTTGCAAGTGCAATACCGGTTAATCCACCTACCGTAAAGAGGAAGAAAAAGCCAAGTATGTACAGCATAGGTGTTTTTAGTGAAATGGATCCCTTGTACATTGTAGCCAGCCAGTTAAACATTTTAATACCGGTGGGAATGCCTACAAGGAATGTAAGAAATGAGAATACCATGCTGGCCAGCGATGCTTGACCGGATACAAACATGTGGTGACCCCATACAAGGAATCCGATAAAAGCAATAGCTAATGAAGCAATTGCGATAGCCCAGTATCCAAAAATCGTTTTCTTTGAAAAGGTTGATACAATTTCTGAGACAATTCCAAAGCCGGGTACAATCATAATGTATACAGCGGGGTGGCTGTAAAACCAGAAGAAGTGCTGGTAGAGAATTGGGTCACCGCCAAGAGCCGGATCAAAAATCCCAATACCCATAATGCGCTCCATAGCAACCAGTGCCAAGGTGATTGCCAATACCGGTGTTGCCAGAATTTGAATGATGCTGGTTGCGTATAGACCCCAGCAGAAGAGTGGTAACTTTCCCCACGTAATGCCTGGAGCGCGCATTTTATGGATAGTTACAATAAAGTTGACACCCGTAAGAATCGACGAGAATCCAATCACAAATACGCCGAATGTCATCCACGTTACGGCTCCTGAAGCCGATGAAGCATAGGGCATGTAGAAGGTCCATCCGGTATCAACCCCGCCGCTGACGATTGCCCAGAGCATAAGCGCTGCTCCTGCGGTATAAATATAGTAACTGGCAAGGTTCAATTTGGGGAAGGCAACATCTTTAGCCCCCAGCTGCATGGGTAAGAAAAAGTTACCAAGCACCGTGGGAACAGAGGGCACCAGGAAAAGGAATATCATGATGGCACCGTGCAGCGTAAATAGCTGGTTGTAGGTATCAGCCTCAATAAACGTGGCGGCCGGCGTCCACAACTCCAGGCGAATTCCTAACGCCAGTAAACCACCCGCCATAAAAAATATGGTGAGGGAGATGAGATACATTATGCCGATACGCTTGTGATCTTTGGTAGCTAACCACGACCAAAGGCCTGATTCGGCATTGAGATAATTTTTTTCGGCATTTTCATCCGGCTTGTACCGGCGAACCTGCACTTTTTTCAAATTGGATGATGCGTCTGCAGTTGCCATATTATTTAAGCGTTTTTATGTATTCGATAATTGCGGTAATCTGTTCGTCATTCAACATGCCCTGCGCTGAAGGCATAACTGGCTGGTATCCTTCTACAATTTTTGCATTTGGTTCCAAAATGGACTCGCGCAGGTAGTTCTCATCTACTTCTGCTGATGTGCCATCAGCGAATTGCCGTTGTGTACCAAATGTGCCCTGCCAAGTAGGGCCAACCATTTCACTTCCGTCCGCAGAGTGGCAAGACATACAGGCATTTTCCTGTGCCAGTTGTTTACCCCATTCTGCTTGTGATAGGTCTTGTGGTCTGCTAACAGGTCCTGAATTATTTTCGAGCCATGCCTGAAACTCTTCGGGTTCATGTACAATAACACGAGCATTCATATTAGAGTGATCGGTACCGCAGTATTCGGTACAGAACACAATAGATTCCCCGGGTTCGCGCGCATTGAACCAGGTTTCAGTATAGCGGCCCGGAACAACATCCTGCTTAATTCGGTAGTCAGGCACATAAAAAGAGTGAATAACATCCTGCGATTGCATTATCAGCTTTACGGGTCGCCCTGCAGGTACGTGCAATTCGTTGGTTGTAGAAGCACCGTTCTGGTATTGGAATCGCCAGAGCCATTTTTGGGCGGTTACGTTAACTTCATAGGTATCCTCGGGAGGGGTGGTCATGTCTAGGTACGTTTGGAAGCCCCAGCCAAAGAGCACAAGTGTTAAAATCAACGGAATTACCGACCACGTAACCTCTAGTTTATTATTGTGGGTAATTACCGGTGTTACGTCATTTTCTGACTTGCGCCGATACTTAATGACAAAGTAAATGATTGCTGTAACAATGCCGATGGTAAGTACCAGGCTGCTAATATGCACGAACCAAAACAGCGCATCGTACTGTTCTGCAACGGCTGTTTTAGCTGGTGGTAAGAAAAAATCGTTAAGAGCTTCCATTCGTATTTTTATTGTTTTTTAATTTATTGCCGAACCACATAAAACCGAGGAATATACCCAAAACAGCTACCGTTATAAAGCCGCCAATTTGCATTATTCTCCAAGCAACGGGTACATAACTATTGGAATCGGCATCGTAGACGTAACAGTATAGCAGAACTCTGTCAGCTGTGCTGCCAATTTCACCGTCGGCGGCCTCGTACAAGCCATTACGGATATCAAACTCATTGTATTTTATGCCATACAGGTAGCGTGTTATTACTCCCTGCGGGCTCAAGAACATTACAGCAGCACTATGTGCGTACTCTTGCTTTTGCTGTAGTTTTTGGTATTTAAATCCAATTGCATCTGTCAATTCTTGTATTGCTTCGGCATTGCCAGATAAAAAGTGCCAACCATCTTCGGCACCTTTACGGTCAAATCGCTGCATTATTGAGTCTTTAACCGTTGCTGCAAGTTTATAATCCTCATCAGGATTGATACTAAAGGTAATGATATTAAACTGGTTGCCGGGATTCCACTTCACGTCATTAACGCCATCGTAAACTGCGTTAATAACCATAGAGCAGAGCATGGGGCAATTATAGTAAACCGGATTCAGCAGTACAGGTTTACCGTCTTCCATAAGGGAACCGAGTGTAACGGAATCGCCCGAGGAATTCGCAAATTTGAGATCCAGAGGGATCGTCTCACCCAGATGCTCGTCAATGCCTACATCTTGCACCGCTTGTGGCTTTTTATTATTCAGTTGGCCAAAGCCGGCTAGTGGTTGTAGGAACAAGCATACTGCAAGCAGGGCCGATCCTACATATGAACATTTCATAATATTGTATTATTCACCGTCAACAGCCATATCGTTCATTACGCTGTCAATCGGAATTCTGTAAGTGCCCTCTTCAATATCAACTACTCCAAAGCTGTTAAGTCTTTCACGTGCTTCGCGAGTTTGTTCGGTCACTTCGTAATATTCACTTTCGGCAGATAATTGCTCTAAATTTATTTGTGTAGTCATTTCATACATTTCGAAGAGCAACTGCACAAATATTATAACAAAGACTACTCCTAAAACGCTCCAAAATGTCAGCTTTTTATAGTCAAGATTATCTGCCATTGCACCATAACTGATGCTGTAAGATACCTTTTCGTCTTCAATTTCGACATCTACAACCGTATCTTCCTCTGATTCGGCCTTGGCGGGCTTGTCTTCTGTATTGGGTTTCTCAAATACCGTGGGATCTTTTTCGTATTTAGTGGCCCAGGTAAGAATTACAGAAACAGGCACATCGTATTTTTCCGAAAGCCGATCCAAATTCTGTTTGTTTTGATCGAGTGCTTCGGAAGCAACCTTGGCTTTAAAATCAGCGGAGTATTGTTGTTCTTGGCTTGCCATACGTCAACGGTTCAAGCGTTAGTTTTGGTATTAATGTTTTCGTAGTGATTCTTCAATTTTTCGGATCATTAACCGGAATCATCTGTTCCTGGCTGAACGTTTTGAAAAACAATCCTAAGAATATGCAGCCCAGGCCAATAAAGCAGGTCAGGGTCATCCAGCTCAGTGGGAGCTGATGGTGATCCAGCACAGGCATCACAAGCCAGTACAGTTCAACAAGGTGTGATACCAATATGAGCCCTGCAATAGTACCTACTACAGCCGGCATAGATTTTGTCTTCTTCGGAAGCAACACTACAAATGGAATTATGAAACGTCCAAAAAGATAGAAGTATGCTAAATATTCGTATCCGTGATTAAATCGCTCCAGGTACCAGACGGTTTCTTCAGGAATATTCGCATAATAGATCAGCAGAAACTGACTAAATGCGATATATGCGTAAAATATGGTGAATCCGAATAACTGGACTCCTAAATCATACAGGTGGCTTTTTTTGGAGCGTATTTTTGAGTAGTCCCTTGTTCCACAAAAATATGACCATTAGTATCAATACTGCAAACATACTCTGGAAGCCCATGGCGAAGAAATAAACGCCAAAAATGGTTGAATACCAGTGTGGATCGAGCGACATGATCCAGTCGAATGAGGCAAAAGCTAAGGTAATTGTAAAAATGAAGATTCCAGGGCCACTGGTCCGGCGAAGCAGGGTTTGTAGTCCCCAGTCTCCGGTTTTATCCATTTCCACTGATTTATTATACATACGCCATCCCAGGAAGCTCCAAATGGCAAAATAAATTACCTGCCGGATGATAAAGAACGTGGTATTCAAATAGGGTTCTTTCCCCAGCATTACGGGATCATTAGCTACGTAATCAGTGTGCGTCCAATGGTACAATGAATGCATACCAAACAAGATTGGAATCATTAAAAGGCCCCATACCCAGGTGCTAGCCGAAAATGATTCGGGAATGCGGCGTAGTACTACGCTCCAGTGTGCTCGGGTTAGGTGCTGAAGCATCACAAAAAACAGCGCTGTTAAGATAATGCTCGTAAAGAACGAGAAGCTGGTAAGGTAAGAAAAGAAAAACTGATCATGATCAAAGAAATAGCCAATAACACTGGCCAACAGTGCAATTATCCCCACTGCAAATAAAGGCTTTTGCATATTCTTATCTGCAGGGAAGGAAAATGTATCAGTTGTGTGATGCGTACTCATAAGGGCGACAACGATTAAACGTTTGCTTCGGTTAAATTAATTGCTGCTTGTTGAGGTAGTGTCCGACTCAACGGTTTTATCACTCAGAGATTTTATGTAAGCGATAATGTTATCAATTTCATTTGAGCTCAAATAGTCAAAATTCGACATTGAGCCTCTCACGTAACCCTCGGCAACCTTGGCTGAGGCATTCACGATGGATTCAGTTAAATAAGCTTCGTCAGCAATAACGGTTTCTCCACTCAGCAGCTGGCGCTCCGACCCGTACAAGCCTTGCCATGTTGGACCAATAAGTTCGCTGCCGTCAACAGAGTGGCAGGTCATACAGGTGTTTTGCTGGGCAAGCTCCTTGCCACGGGCAGGAGATACCTCGGCGTCGGCGGTTGCCGCCTCACGTGCCTCTTGAGCGGCTTGTTCGGCAGCCAATTCTTCCCGCGCTTGTTCCT
>NNSL01000471.1 GCA_003123965.1 Balneolaceae bacterium SMO_bin1 | reverse complement strand
AGCGGATCATTCATAAGTACGTAGCCAAACGCAAACGACTGCCGAACCGCCGAACGGGCTATACCCAAAAAGTGAAAATTGGCGGCCAAAGCGTGTACTTGCGGACGGGTGAATACGACAATGGGCAGTTGGGTGAAATTTTCATCGATATGCATCGTGAGGGCGCAGCCTTCCGAAGCCTCACTAACTGCTTTGCCATTGCCATTTCGCTGGGCTTGCAGCATGGAGTACCGCTTGAAGAATTTGTGGACGCCTTTACGTTCACCAAGTTTGAACCGAGCGGTATGGTAAATGGTAGTCCACACGTGAAAATGACGACCTCCGTAATCGACTTTATTTTCCGCGAGCTGGCCGTGACTTACCTTGGTCGCGAAGACTTGGCTCACGTTAACGCCGAGGACATGCTGACACGGAAACTGCGCCCCTCTGAAGAGGAAAAGCAGCGCAAGGGTGGCGAGCAAGCAGATGCCAAGGCGAAATCGGAACCGCAGCCACAACCGGTTACCGACGATGGCGCAGAAATGGCGGAACAAGCCGAAGAAAGCAGCTATGAAAGTGATTACGAACGCGCCAAAGAGTTAGGCTATACCGGTGACTCTTGTCCCGAGTGTGGCAGCATGACGATGGTGCGTAATGGCACTTGCCAGAAATGCATCACCTGCGGTTCAACCACAGGCTGCTCGTAATTTCGAAATAAGATTGCTTTGTACCTGCCATAGGTACAGCAATCGATAGTGTATTAAGCCCGTCAGTTTATCCTGGCGGGCTTTTTTTATCGTAGGTAGAAAACACTAGGTGAAACGCAAAGCCTCTAATAAATGTTAAAAAATGTAAACAAAAGAAAGAATAGAAAGCAATATTAAGAGGTGAATGCTATGAGATTAGACGAAGAGATAAAAGTAGACGTAGCAAAACAGTTAAAATGGGATGCTCGCATAGACGCATCAGACGTTCAAATTACCGTGGATAACGGTAAAGTCAGTCTTGACGGTAATGTGCCGTCAACGACGTCGAAAGAAGCAGCCCGCAGCGATGCTTATTTGGTGAGCGGAGTTTCATCCGTAGTAAATAATTTGGATGTTGAATTTCCCGAAACCAAAACGATACCTACCGATACGGTAATTAAAGATAATGTTGTAACATCATTGAGTTTTGACAGTGACCTTGAGTCATACAAAATAGATGTTGACGTTACCGACGGTTGGGTTACGTTAGAAGGTACTGTGAATGCATACTGGGAAAAAGTTGCCGCAGAGAATGAAACCGAAGAGGTAAACGGCGTAGTTGGTGTTACCAATAATCTTGGTGTGGTACCAACAGAAAGTTTCATAGATGAAAATATAGCAGAAGATATCGTAAATGCCTTGGAGCGTAATCTCCACGTAGTCTCAGACGATATTAATGTAACCGTAGAAGACGGCGAAGTAACACTTGATGGTGCGGTTAACAGCTATACAGCAAAAAATGCGGCCTACAACTCCGCGCTTTACACACCAGGCGTAACTATGGTCCACGATCGGATCATTGTAGAATAAAATTCATGAATTAGTCCGCAAGCCTGCCATTGAAAGTGGCAGGCTTTTTTTATGCTTGTCATATTAGTATTGATTCGTCATCTTTTACGGGATTCAAAAAATAAAATGGACTACTTTTTTAGCATGCTATACTGCAACAGATGCAGAGAGATGTTTTAATTTTGACTAAATTATTGAATCATGAAAATTCTTTACGTTTTTCCTCACCCGGATGACGAATCATTTGGCCCGGCTCCAGCAATTGCTGCTCAAAAACGTGCTGGACATGAAGTGTATCTGCTCACTTTAACAAAAGGCGAAGCTACCAAGCAGCGGCACCGGCTGGGCGTGACCAAAGAGGAGATGGGTGTTATTCGCTTCAAAGAGATGCAGTGCGTGCAGAAAGTATTGAATCTTGATGGAATGGAGGTGCGTGATTTGCCCGACAGCGGGCTGAAGGAGATGGATCCGCGAGAAATTGAATCCGTTATTGCCGACCACATAAAGAAAATTAAGCCAAATGTTCTGGTAACATATGCTGTACACGGGGTGAGTGGATTTGAAGATCACCTGGTTCAGCATGCCGTAACCAAACGTGTGTATTGTCAGCTCAAAGATGAGGGGCACGACTATCTGAAGCGGCTCGCTTTTTTTACGCATTATTCTGAGGAAGAAGTAAAAAGCAAATTTAACTTGAAGTCGTCAAAGCTTGAAGAAATTGACTGTTTTGTGGAGGCCAACGACCAAGACATGCAGAAGTTTTACGATGCGCTGGACTGTTATGAAACCTACCAGCAGGTAATAGAGGATAGTGGCGTAAAAGATGCCGTAACAGGTAAGGTACCCTTTGAGTTTTTCCAAGAGAGTTTTGATCCCCCTCAAAAATATCACCGACCGACTCTAACTATCAGAATTTAAAACTATGGCTGACTCCAATTCTTCAACACCCCGACAATATCCTTTTTGGCTGCGAAGCACCGTAATTTTATTCGGCTTGGTGTTACTGGTTGTGATTTTATCGTATGGTGAATTTATTTTAATGCCATTGGCCCTGGCAGCCTTGCTTGCCATGCTGCTTGAACCGGTTAGCCGCTGGCTTGAAAAGCTCAAAATTGGCCGTGCGCTTTCTATTGTCTTAAGCATGATTTTAGTCTTCATGTTGCTATCCGGAGTCTTTTTCCTGCTGTCGTTCCAGTTTATGCAGTTTGCCGAACAGTTGCCCCAGGCCGGCGATCGTTTGCAGCAGGTTAGTACGGAAGTGCTCCAGTTTTTTGAAAACACATTTGGTGTATCGCCGGATCGGCAGATATCATACCTGGAGAGCGGCCTGCAGCAGATTATTGATCAAAGCGGTCAGTATGCCAGCACGGCACTCAGCGCCACCACCAGTGTGTTTACCATGGTTGGACTACTACCCATTTTTATCTTCTTTATGATGTACTATAAAGAAATGTACCAGACCTTCCTGCGCAAGGTATGGAAAGACGAGAGTAATGCCTCTGTTGATGCTGTTATCGCCGGTATCCAATCAGTTACCAAAAACTACCTTGTGGGCATGATTATGGTGATCGTGATATTAGGTATTCTTAACGCGATTGGTCTGCTGATAATCGGACTTGATCACGCCATATTTTTTGCCAGCTTTGCGGCTATTTTAGCCATTATTCCATACATCGGCATTATTATGGGAAGCTTACCTGCCATATTATATGCCCTGCTTTTTTCAGGCTCACTTCTGATGCCGCTCGGTGTTATTGCCGTTTTTGCAGTGGTTCAATTTTTGGAGGGAAATTTTATCACGCCAAATATTATTGGCTCACGTGTTAGCATTAATCCATTTATGGCATTGGTTGCCTTAATTGTGGGCGGTAACATTTGGGGAATAGTAGGTATGATAATATTCGTACCTTTTGTCGGTATCTTAAAATGTATTTTTGATGAGGTGGAGGATCTTCGTCCCTATGGATATCTCTTAGGTAATACCATAGAGTATGAACATTATACCGCTGGTGGCAATGATCAGGAGCAGAATGAAGAAAATTCGGATTAAAGTTCCAGCAGTCGCTCTTTTGTGTGCCAAATAGCCCTGAGAAATGGAGCGTAAGAAACCTGGCTCATCATTTTAAGATCTTGCGACAGGGTATTTTCTTCTGCCAGAAACCGGAAAACTTCATCCATCGAATTATTACTAAAGAGCTGCCTGAGAATATTGGTAGCTTCTTTTGGGTGATGGTAAATAATGTGCAGCAGCCATAAATCGTAGGCCCGGTATCGAAATGCAGATTGGTAGGGCAGGGCAGGTTGCTTACCGTTGGCAAGGTTTTCGGTAATCGCTTGCACGTGGCGCTGAATGCGCGAAAACGTGTAACCGGTGCTGGGTTTCGTTAACCCCCCAACGGTCCCCATATTTAGAACCCTCGGAGCATACCACGGCGCATATTGATAATCTTTCATCGGAATTTGCCCAAACTCAGTGCGCGTGATGCTGTAATCCAGGGATTGCAACCCGAATCGGTTGTGGAGATAAATTCCAAGCTTTTCTCTGTAAAACTCCTTCTGCTTAAGCTGATCAGAAAAAATGGTGTACTCCAGCAGGGCTTTTGTTTTGCTCTGGGGCAAAATGTACACAAAGGCTATGCCCTCCGAAAAGCTGGAATCAAAATCCATAAGCGTAATTGTAGATGGATCAAAAGCAGGCTCGTTGGTTTCAATCTCCCAACCCAGAAAGTGCTGGATTAGCGGGTACTCGGGCGTATCCTTTTTTAGTTTCGGCGGCATAAAACAGCTTTGAAAAATATAGGGCGCTTTAAAAGTTGTGCCGCGCGCCACTAGCTGTCCGTGTTTCTCATCACCGGAAATTTCCTGAATGTCACTTTCAAGCAGGTCAATATTATTATGATTAGAAAGTTCGCTGACAATTTTTTGGGTAAACGTACCGCTCTGAATACTGTGATAGGTATATTCTCTAAGCTCATTCAATATGGTCTGGCCTTTAAAAACCACCTTGCCTTGATTCCAGCTTTTGTAAATAAGATCGCTAAACGGCGGTTTTTCGCGGCTCCAAAAGCTCCAGGTTTTATCATTCTGTGCAGTGAATGACTGATCAACGACCAGAATGCGCTTAGAACGCAGGTGAGATGAATGAACGAAATTCCACGCCAGGCTCAACCCTGCCAAACCTGCTCCCGCAATTATGTAATCGTACTGAGAGCTTTTCATGAGCTGGAGTTTTCTTCGTGCGAAAAACTCACATTATGCTGTGGAGCGGTGTTTACCTGCAACTGAAAAATATCGGGGCGTGCATAATGGCCGGCGCCATCCATAAACATGTTGCCTTCTGTAATTTGGTTTAAATTAGCCTGCCCGTAAAAGATTCCGGTTTCTCCGTATTTGGGTTCTACTATATATGAGGTATCGGGCGCGATAAGTGCACTGCCTCCTTTAAGCAGCAGTTCATCCAAAGAGGTAGGGATGGATTCAATAAAGTCAAAGATATCATGATCTCCCTTAGGCAGGTTCAGAGACCGAATACCTTCCAATATCTGGTCTTTTGTGAGAATACCGCCGCATGCCGCAACAAAACACTGACCTTCGAATGCATAATGCCTGCTGCAGAGCTGATGCAATTCTTTAACATAAGGCCATTGGGCCACGTGCACCTGTTCGTTGTTGGCTTGAATGGCAGCGCGTGCCGCCGGCATCCAATGCTCCCAACATATTAAACCGCCCACAGTGCCAAAGTCTGTTTGCATGGTGTTGAGTGTGCTTCCATCGCCCCGACCCCAAATCAACCGTTCGGTGTACGTGGGTATAAGCTTGCGGTGCAGCGTGTAAGAGCCATCTTTCTGAAAATAAAAAAGGGTATTATAAAGCGTGCTTCCAACAGTTTCATGAGCGCCCAACACTACCGGAACTTGCGCGCGGGCAATCTTCAGCTGCAGTTTTTTCAGCAGAGGGTGCTGCTGGTGCAGTGCGTTGTTTACAAGAACACGATACAGTTTCTTGACGGGAGGATGATCCCACAGGCCCACATTTGGGGCCGTATCAAGCCAAATAGGGTAACCGGGAAGCCATGTTTCCGGGAACACTACAAGGTCAGCCGGTTTAGCTGCGGCTTCATCAATGAGCGAACAGGCTTTTTCAACACTGGCTTTTAAGTTTAAAAAAACCGGTGGATGCTGTACAAGGGCAACGGTAATTTCTTTCATTTTCGGCAAAGGAGTTAAGTGTAAATATAAGTACTACTGGTTATTTCGAAGGCACAGTTTATGAATCCAAATACGGGGTGGTTAATGCTAATTAATTTGCCATATTGCATAGTTTAGGGCAACGGCATAGCTGACCCACAGCAGGTACGGAATCATGAGCATGCCTGCCCATTTGCTGCGTTCCCAGAATAAAATAATGGTAAATAAAATGGCTGCCCACAAAAGCACGATTTCGCCGAGTGCCACGCCGATAGAGTGGCGCCCGAAAAATAACCACGACCAAGCCGCATTTAATGCCAGCTGCAGCCCGAACCATTGCAGAGGTCGCCGGGCTTTCGTAAAACCAAAGTCTTTCCAGATC
>NNSL01000236.1 GCA_003123965.1 Balneolaceae bacterium SMO_bin1 | reverse complement strand
TTTTTCGGTATCCGATCGCAGGCTCTGAGGCAGTACAATGTGTTTTTTCATCCAGCCGTAGGTAAAAGGCACGGCAATTTGATCAGAAAAATACAGCTTAACCGGCCCTTGCTCTTGCATCAGGCTCAAGTTTTTAGCTGATAGATCGCTGGATTCAGAAACTTGCAGCCGGCTGATGCGTTGCGAGAAAAGTTTTAGCGCGCTGAAATCAACCACCAGCTTTAGTAATGCAGCGCCAGCTAGAACTAATACCAGAATGCTTGCCAGGCCGGCCCATAGATAAGGATCGCTCCACATGGCGGCTTCAGCCGAGGGGGTCGAGGCCGATACCGTGATGGGGTTCTGAATGACGATGAATTTTGTTGCGATAGAAGAGCCGGTTGCGCTTTCTGTAGGAATCATATACAACGCTAAAGAGCCCAGTAAACCCGCTGCGAGGCCCCAGAGAACAGCTACACGGCCGTGGTACTGATACGTTGAAGCCATCTGATTTTCAAAACACCGCAGAATGCCTATGGCGCAAAGCGCAACTACTGTCCACAGCCCAATGGGCAACCATAAAAGGTCAACGGCCGCAGTGCCCCAATTAATAAGTGTATTGGCAATAGATTCCATAATTAGTCCTCCATTTTGTCAATCATGTCTTTAATCTGATCGCGGTCTTCATCGCTTAAGTCCTCACTCTTTACCAGCGTCTGTATAAGCTCTTGGGGTGATCCCTTAAAAACCTTTTTAACCAAGTCATTCACCAGGTTAAAACGCACCGATTCGGGCTCAATAGCGGGGCTGTATACATAGCTGAGTCCGTCTTTTCGATATTTCAAATATCCTTTGTCGGCCAGGTTTTTCATTACCGTCATAATAGTAGTGTAGGCTACTTCGCGATCTTCGAGTATGCGATTGCGAACCTGCTTGACCGTTGCTTCTTCAAGTTTCCACACATGGTGCAGTACTTCCATTTCTGTTTCGCCAAGTGGTGTAAGTGATTTTTTCATAGTGAAAAGGGGTTTGATTAATTAGTTAGTACTAAACTATTAGTATAATTGGACAATCCAAAATATTTTTTGGGAACGTTGTTGCCCGCAGGCACCTTTTTAAATTGAATCTTAAATATATAGTTAAAATCAATGGCAAGCCGTTCGTATTTAACCAAGGTTGATGGGGAAATAGAGCGCCCAGATCTTACCAATCATTCTAAAGCAGTTTTTGTCTTGCACGATCAGCTGAATTTATCGGCATGGCCTGGGTGGGTGACGGATGAAAAGCCGCTCCTAATTTTCATGGAATCGCAGGCTAAAGGGCGGTCGCTTCCGTACCACAAAAAAAAGCTTACCTACGTGCTCAGCAGCATGCGGCATTTTGCCTTGGAGTGCCAGAAGCGTGGGTTTCCGGTTTACTACCACGCCACGTCAGATCACTATAATGAGGGGCTCAAAGAACTGCTGGATTCATATGTTGAGCTGGAAATTAGCTACATGAAGCCTGCAGAGTGGGAAACGCGGCAGATGCTTAGGGAACTGAGCGATGAGTACGGGGATCGGCTATCGGAGCTTGAAAATACCTTTTTCTTAGCTGAAGCCAGGGAGTGGACCGAAAAAAATTGAGCCGGGTTACCGCATGGAGTATTTCTACCGCGATATGCGCAGAAAAACCGGCTACCTAATGGATGGTGACGACCCCGAGGGAGGGGAGTGGAATTACGATGACGAAAATCGCGAAGCACTACCCGATGATATTGATCTGCCAGAGATTACGGCCTTTGATCCGGATGAGATTACCAAAGAAGTGATGGAATTGGTCAGAAAAGAGTACGGCAGTCACTTTGGCAAGCTGGAAGGTTTTCAATATGCGGTAACACGTGAACAAGCTCTGCAGTTACTTGATGAGTTTATTGAGCAGCGGCTCGACCTGTTTGGACCGTATGAAGATGCCATGGCCACCGGTAAAGACCACCTGTTTCATACCAATCTCTCACTGTACATTAACAACGGCTTGCTAATGCCAGAAGAGGTTTGCGATCGCGCAGTGGAAGCTTATCAAAAAGGCGATGCCCGACTTAATTCGGTAGAAGGGCTTGTTCGGCAAATTATTGGCTGGCGGGAATTTGTGCATATTTACTACGAGGCTATGATGCCCGAAGTGCGCGAAACCAATTACTTTAATTTTGACAAACCACTGCCAGAATTCTTCTGGTCGGGTGAAACGGATATGCACTGCCTTTCTGAATCGCTTCGGCCCATTATTGAGCAAGGATATTCACATCACATTCAGCGGCTCATGGTTCTCAGTAACTTCAGCAATCTCACGCAATCCGATCCACGGGAGTTGAACCGTTGGTTTTGGTTTGCCTATGTTGATGCCTACGAATGGGTAGTGCTGCCCAACGTGCTGGGAATGAGCACCTATGCGGATGGCGGCGTTCTGGCTTCAAAGCCGTACGTTTCAAGCGGAAATTATATCACAAAAATGAGCGACTACTGCAGCGATTGTAAATATAGTGTCAGCAAAAAAACCGGCGAAGGTGCCTGCCCGTTCAACTATCTCTATTGGCATTTTGTAGATCAGCAGCGCAAGGGCTTTGAAGACAATGGCCGGGCCGGATTTATGGTGAATATGTACGAGAAGAAATCGGATGAAGACAAGGAGGCGATTCGGGAATCATCCGAGCAATTTTTGAATCAACTTGAGCGCTACGAGCCCGCTGAAGAGTAATGGGAACTTGAAGACGAACATTGCCATTTCAAAAACTGAATGTTAACCAAAAGTCGTCAACAATGATTGAGCGCACGCAAGTAAGTGATTTAGATTTACATATCACGCGAACCGTTCTAGGTACATGGGCCATCGGCGGATGGCAGTGGGGTGGAACTGATGAGCAAAAGTCGGTCAATACGGTTCTGAAAGCATTGCGCGAAGGTATAACTACTATTGATACCGCTCCAATATATGGGTTTGGCAAAAGTGAAGAGCTGGTAGGTAAAGCGGTACAGGAGTTTGGCCGGCGCGACAAAGTGCAAATTGCAACCAAGCTCGGTCTGGAATGGGACGATAACGAGAATGTGAAGCGCAATTCAAGCCGTGATCGAATTCTCAGAGAAGTTGAGGATTCGCTGGAACGGCTGCAGACCGATTATATAGATATATACCAAATTCACTGGCCGGATTACGAAACCGATTTTGAAGAAACGGCGGCCACGATGAAAGAGTTGCTGGATGAAGGGACCATTCGTGCGATTGGGGTATCAAATTATGATGTAAAGCAGATGGAAGCATTTCAGCAAACCGCCCCGATTCATACATGCCAGCCGCCCTACAATTTATTTGAGCGCGGGGTGGAAGAGGATCTGATTCCATACTGCAAAGAACAAAATATTACCCTTGTTACGTATGGAGCGCTGTGTCGGGGGCTGCTGTCCGGTAAAATGAGCAAGGATCGTGAATTTAAGGAAGGTGATCTGCGAAAAAATGCAGATCCCAAATTTCAGGGTCAGGCTTTTGAAAACCATTTGCGGGCTGTTGAACGCCTGAAAGAATATGCTGACCACGAACTTAATGCCAAAGTGCTTCACTTGGCGGTGCGCTGGATTCTCGATAAGGGAGTTGATTCTGCCATTTGGGGTGCACGAAAGCCGTCTCAAGTTACATTTAAAGAAGTATTTGGCTGGAGTTTGAGCGAAGATCAGATTGCTGAAATTGAAGAAATTGTAGCTAATGAAGTTGAAGAGCCAATCAGTCCAGCTTTTATGGCGCCACCTGAATAGGTATCCTAATCTAAACTCATAAATCACCAATAAGTGCTTCGAAAAATTAACAGCCAGCGCGTATTTCGCAAAAACGATAATGAACCTGACGAAAACGGCGACTTTATAGTTTATTGGATGCAAACAAATCACCGTTTCCAATACAACTATGCTTTAGAATACGCCATTGGGTGGGCCAACAAGCTTGGGAAACCACTTCTGATTTATGAAGAACTAACCTGTGATTACCGCTGGGCAAGCGACCGCATCCATACATTTTACCTGCAGGGCATGGCCGAAAATGCAGAAATTGCCGAGCAAAAGGGGCTTAATTATTTGCCAATGGTTGAACGGGTAGCCGGGCAAAGCAGCGACATTTGGGAAACACTCTTCAAGAAAGCCTGCTGCCTAATCACCGATGAGTACCCGGTTTATTTTATTCGCGACCGGAATGAGACACTTGGCGACCAATTTGATTTTATGGTACGCACCGTTGATTCCAATGGGATTATTCCGCTGGGTATGACCGAAAAAGCACCGTATAACGCGTACTTTTTTCGAAAGATAATGCAGCGCAATTTTGTTGAATGTTATACGGCACCACCGCGCGAAAATCCACTGGATCAGCTTAAAGGGCAATCGCTCAGCCTGCCAAAGAAATATGATGAAGCCCGACGCAAAAGTTTGAAGAGAATAAATAATCCGCACGATTTTATTTCAAAGCTCGATATTCGCCATGATGTAAAACCCATAGCGCTTGAGGGTACACGAGAGGCTGCTTTGGGCAGGTTGGGAAGCTTCATACGTCATGGTTTAGATCAATACGATGATCACCGCAATGATCCTGATCTGGACGCCACAAGCGGTATGAGTCCGTGGCTTCATTTCGGTAAAATATCAGAATACGAGATTGTAAAAGCAGTGCTTCAGCATCAGCCCAAAAACTGGGATTTAGATAACATTACATTCAATGGCGGCTCAACCGGCGGGTTCTTCAACGGTGATGATAATATTGATGCCTTTCTGGACGAAGTAATTACCTGGCGTGAGGTGGGCTTCCATTTTGCGCATCACGAACCTGATTACGATAAGTTTGAAACCTTACCGGACTGGGCGCGCGAAACACTTGAGAAGCATGCCAAAGATGAGCGCGAACACGTATATACTTTCGAGGAGTTGGAACAATCTCAAACCCATGATGAGATATGGAATGCAGCGCAGACGCAGCTTCGGGAGGATGGCGTTATGCACAACTACCTGCGTATGCTCTGGGGTAAAAAAGTGATGCAGTGGACACCCGATCCCAAAACCGCGCTCGAATATCTAATTGAGCTCAATAACTTGTATGCCATAGACGGGCGCGATCCGAACAGCTATTCGGGCATTTTTTGGTGCTTTGGCCGTTTTGATCGTGCCTGGCAGGAGCGGCCCATATTCGGCAAAACGCGTTATATGACCAGCGATAGTACTCGTCGAAAGGTAAAGCTGAAAAAATATCTTCAGAAGTATGGAAATGAGAACAGTGAAGAGCAGTAAAACAAATTAGAGCTGGGTTATAAGCTCGGTTACCAGCGCTGCGAAATCATCTTTTCGAGATTCAGCAGCCTCCTTAACTTCATCATGGTTGAGCCGACCTTTGGTTACACCCGAAGCCATATTGCTAATGAGTGAAATGGCAACAGTTCTTAAATTTAGTCGTGCAGCCTCAAAAAGTTCCGGAGCGGTACTCATGCCCACCGCATCGGCGCCCATGGTACGAAAAGCTCGTATTTCGGCTTTGGTTTCGTAATTAGGTCCCTTTACATACATGTATGTGCCCCGCTGAACCGAAAGACCTAAAGTCGAGGCAATTTTACGGGCTCTTTCAGCCGAAGGGTAATGGTTATAGCGGTGCGTGCCGTTGCCTCGCGGAGAGATACTCAAGTTCTGGCGCATCACGCTGTCAATTACCATCAAATCGCCCACGCTAAAATCGGTATTTATGGCGCCTGCTGCATTCGAAATGATCAGCTTTTTTGCATTCAGGGCACTGGCAAGGTAGACGGGGATTGCTGTCTGCTCAAAAGAAAAGCCTTCGTAGTGATGAAATCGCCCCGAAAACGCTATAACATTTTCCCCTGCAATGGTACCTGCTATAAGCTGCCCGTCATGTCCTTCTACAGAAGTGGATGGAAAGTGGGGTATATCAGCGTAAGAAACTGAGATTGGGTCTTGAATACGATTCCCAAAATCGCCAAGGCCGGAACCCAGTATTACCGCCGCCTCAAAGGTTTCCGGCAAATTTAAGCTGCTGAGAAAACGAGAGGAATCATGTATAAAATCAGGCAGGACATCGGCGGTGGAAGCTTTGATTGTATAACCTTGATTTTACGCTGTAATCGGTGAGTTTGAAGAAGCGGGTAA